>CALDGN010000084.1 GCA_937942965.1 uncultured Acidimicrobiales bacterium
GTTCGACCCGGAGCGACTCTTCTCGGTCCTGGTCGATGAGGGCGTCCAGTTCGTGTTGATTGGCGGTCTAGCTGCGGTGATGCATGGCTCCCCACTTCCGACGGTCGACGTCGATGTAGTGCCCGATGCTCAGCTGAGAACCTTGGGCGGCGGCGGACCGTCCGAAGGACCTCCGGGCGCTTCCGTACCTTGAGTCCCTGCTCGACGAGATCGAGAAGGAGACAGACGACTCGCCGTCTTGACGGTTGTCAACTCCTGAAGTCGAACGTATGTTCGTGAGATGGCTTGGCGCAACCCACCGGTGCCTTGGAAGGAGTTGGAGCGACGGCTCTCCGGGCGCGCCCCTTCTGGCCGCCCCGATGATTGGGCGCCCGGTGACGGCAGCGATTCGCCGGCTTGGTCTCGCAAGCGCCACGCCTATGAGCCGCCCGAGATCGAGTCTGATGCGACCGCGACGGTGCCATATGCCGAGCTGCACTGTCATTCGAACTTCAGCTTCTCGCACGGAGCTTCGGACCCCGAAGAGCTGGTGCAAGAGGCGGTGCGGCTTGGGCTGACCGCTTTGGCGTTGACGGATCGTGATGGCTTCTACGGGATCGTCCGATTCGCCGAGGCGGCTCGGGCGCACGGTCTGGCGACGGTGTTCGGCGCCGAGTTGACGATCACGGAACCAGGAGCAGAGGCGACCCGGCTCGTGGTGCTCGCTCGTGGTCCCGAGGGTTATGCCCGCTTGGCGCGGGCGATCAGCACGGCGCAACTTGCGGGCAGCAAGGGCGACCCTCGCATCACCCTCGCCCAACTCGCTGAGATTGCGGGGGCCGAAGGTGAGTCGGAGGCCTACGGAGGCGAAGCGCAAGTTGCGAGCGCTAGCGAGCAACTTGGTAAGCGAGCGCAGCGAGCGACGTGGATCGTGTTGACGGGGACGGGGGAGGGGGCGGTGGCTCGGGCGTTGACCCAGGCCGGGCCAGCGGCCGCGCAGCGAGAGGTGCAGCGGCTGGTCGAAGCATTCGGGGTCGACAGCGTGTTTGTCGAGATCTGGGATCACGGACATCCACTCGACTCGGCTCGCAATGACGCGCTGGTTCGCATCGCTGACGCAGTCGGCGTCGGCGTCGTCGCAGCGAACGACGTGCAGTACCACGGCCCTCAACGTCGCCAGTTGGCGACCGCGCTGTCGGCGGTTTCCGAGCGGGCCAGCCTCGATGTTGTCGATGCGCATCTGCCTTCGGCGGCAGCTGCGCACCTCCGGTCGGGCGACGAGCAGGCGTGGTGGTTTCGTCGCTATCCGGGTGTGGTCGAGCGGGCGGCCGAGATCGCGGCCGAGTGTGCGTTCGACCTGGCGCTCGTCGCGCCGCAACTTCCGCCGTACCCATGCCCTGAGGGTCACGACGAGATGAGCTGGCTCCGAGCGCTGGTCGAAGAGCTGGCGCCCGCTCGCTACGGGCCACGTACCGCAGAGATCACGCCGGGCGCATGGGCCCAGATGGATCACGAGCTCGACACGATCGAGCAGCTCGGGTTCCCCGGCTACTTCTTGGTCGTGCACGACATCGTCGACTTCTGCCGCCGCGAGAACATCTTCTGTCAAGGGCGCGGATCGGCGGCGAATTCGGCGGTGTGTTTCGTGCTGGGCATCACCAAGGCCGATGCGGTGTCGCTCGGTCTGTTGTTCGAGCGGTTCTTGTCACCCGAGCGCGACGGGCCGCCGGACATCGACATCGATATCGAGAGCGGGCGTCGCGAAGAGGTCATCCAGTACGTCTATGAGCGTTACGGACGCCATCACGCCGCCCAGGTCGCGAACGTCATCACGTATCGAGCTCGTTCGGCAGTGCGGGACATGGCTCGAGCGCTCGGGTACGCACCGGGTCAACAAGACGCGTTCGCCAAGAACCTCAGCCGCTGGGGTGGGCTCAGTGAGCATGTTGACGAGAAGCACGGCGGTGGTGTCGAAGAACTCGGCATCCCTGAAGATGTCATCAGGCTGGCGGGGCAGCTGGAACATTCACCCCGACACCTCGGGATCCATTCGGGTGGCATGGTCATTTGTGACCGACCGATCATCGAGGTCTGCCCTGTCGAGTGGGCTCGTATGGAGAACCGCAGCGTCCTCCAGTGGGACAAAGAGGATTGCGCGGCCACGGGGCTGGTCAAGTTCGACCTGCTCGGCCTCGGCATGCTCAGCGCTCTGCACCTCGCCGTCGACCTGATCGCCGATCACTACGGCCTCGAGATCGATCTGGCCACGATCCCGCAAGAAGACGAGGTCTACGACATGCTCTGTCGGGCTGACTCGATCGGGGTGTTTCAGGTCGAGAGCCGAGCCCAGATGGCCACGCTTCCTCGACTCAAGCCCCGCACGTTCTACGACCTGGTCGTCGAGGTCGCGTTGATCCGCCCGGGTCCGATCCAGGGCGGTTCGGTGCATCCCTACATCCGCCGCCGCAACGGCAAGGAACCCGTCACCTATCTGCACCCGCTGCTCGAGAACGCGCTCGCCAAGACGCTGGGTATCCCGCTGTTCCAAGAACAGCTGATGCAGATGGCGATCGACGTCGCCGGGTTCAGTGCGGCCGAAGCCGACGAGTTGCGCCAGGCCATGGGTTCCAAGCGCAGCCAGATGCGAATGGAACGCCTGCGCGAACGCTTCTACGGCGGTATGGCCGAGCGAGGCATCGTGGGCGAAACCGCGGACCTGATCTGGGAGAAGCTGGCAGCGTTCGCGAACTTCGGCTTCCCCGAGAGCCACTCGGTCAGCTTCGCCTATCTCGTCTATGCGAGCTCGTGGATCAAGCATCACTACCCGGCGGCGTTCTGTGCATCGCTACTCAATGCCCAGCCGATGGGCTTCTACAGCCCGCACACGCTCGCGCAAGACGCCCGCCGCCACGGCGTTACCGTCTTGCAGCCGTGCATCAATGCGAGCTTGGCCGGAGCGTCGCTCGAAGGGTCCACCGCGAGCCCGGACATGCGGATGGGCATCTCGTCGATCCGCCATGTCGGCGACGACAAGGCCGACGACATCGTCGCCGAGCGTGACCGAGGCGGCCCCTTCGTCTCGATCGAAGACGTCCGCCGTCGCACCGGTGTCGACCGTCGTGTCCTCGAAGCAATGGCGACCGCGGGTGCGTTCGATGCGTTCGACGAAGGAGTCGGATCAACCGGGGATCGCCGTCAGGCGCTGTGGGTCGCTGGCGCAGTCGCTGCGACCGGGCCCGGTCAGCTCGCCGGCATCGTGACCGGCACCGAGGCACCGCAGCTTCCGGGCATGAGCGACGCAGAGTTGGCGCACGCCGACCTCTGGGCCACCGGCGTTTCCGCCGACGGACACCCGACCCGTTTCCTGCGAGACGACTTGCGTTCCCGCGGCGTCGTGACGGCGGCTGATCTCGCAACGCATCCACACACCAAGGTGTGGATCGCTGGTGTCGTGACCCACCGTCAGCGTCCGGCGACCGCTGGGGGCACCACGTTCCTGAACATCGAAGACGAGACCGGGCTGGTCAACGTCGTCGTGTCCAAAGGGTGCTGGCTACGGCACCGCAAGCTGGTCGGAACTGCGCCAGCCCTCTATGTCCATGGACGGCTCGAACGCAGCGAAGGCGTCATCAACGTCATCGCAGAGCGATTCGCCGACCTGCCGCTCAGGGCGAAAATGACCAGCCGTGACTTCCGCTGAGCGAATCCAGGTCGTTGTCGTTCGCGGGGATCTTCTGGAGGTCGACCGTGGCCAGATCGACGTCGTCCGGTGGCATGGGGCGATGTAACAAGAATCCTTGCGCCATGTCGCAGTTCAGCTCCCTGAGGACATCGATCTGCGTCGGGCTTTCGACGCCTTCTGCCACGGTGGTCATCCCGAGCGTATGGGCCAGGTCGATGATGACTTTCGCGATCACTCGGTCGTCGCGGTTGTGGAGCGACTGGATGAACGAGCGGTCGATCTTCAAGATGTCGACGGGCAAGCGGCGCAGATAGCTCAGGCTTGAGTAGCCGGTACCGAAGTCGTCGATCGCTAGCACGACCCCGAGGTCTTTGAGCTGGCAGAGGATGGTCATCGAGGCCGCAACATTGGCCATCACGACGGACTCAGTGATCTCAAGACAGAGCTGGTTCGGATGCAGATCATGCTCGGTGAGGAGCCGTTTGATCATCGGAATCAGTGATGGGTCGAGTAGCTGGTTGTTCGACAAGTTGACAGTCAGTAAGAGCCGACCGTCGCGTTCGCCGCTCCAACGCGCTCCTTGGGCGATCGATGCTCGGAGCACCAGCCGGCCCAGATCATTGATCAGCCCAGAGTCCTCGGCGATCGGGATGAACAACGCGGGGCTGACCTGTCCGAAGAGCTCGTCTTTCCAACGAGCCAACGCCTCGACAGCGACGACGGCGCCGCTGCGAAGATTCACGATTGGCTGATAGTCGACGGTGAGGGTTTCGTCGCGCAGGGCGACGCGGAGCTGACGTTCGGTCGTATAGGTCTGCACCGCATGCTCAAGCATGATCGGATCGAACTCGGTGATGCGGGCCCGGCCGCGAGCTCGTGCTGCGACCACGGCGGCGCGAGCCTGGGCGAGCAACGTTTGAGGTTCGGTGTACTGCGCCTCTTCGTAGCTTGCGGCGGCGACGCCGATCGTCACGGTGATCGAAAGGTCGCCTGCCGAGCTCGGAACTGGTTCTTCAAACTGACGGGCAACGCGTGAACCAATGTCGGCTGGAGCGGTGTCCATGGCGGCTTGGCGCCAGGCGAGTGCGAAGCCATTGCCGTCGACGCGAGCAATCAGGTCATAGGGACGCACGGCGTCGCGGATTCGGGCGGCCGTCGTGCTGAGAATCTCGGTGCCGATCGTGCCTCCGTGCATCGAGGTCAGTGCTTCGAAGTGGTCGATGTCGACGGCGAGTACGCCGACGCAGCCGCCGGGCTTGATGTCGGCCAGGTGAGAACGGGTCTCTTCGGCGAAGTCCGCGTAGCTGAACCATTCGACCGGAGCGAGCGCAACGTCGGGAGTGGGCTCGGAGCGCCGGTCGGGTGCTGCCTGCGTCGGGTCGAGGTCCGACCGGTCGAGGCCAGCGGTTGGGATCTGAGACGGTGGCACCCTGATTCGTCGGAATCAGGGGCACAACACTTAGGCCTTCTGATCTGATGCTCACCAAATGGGCCCACGGTCCTATGCCGGGTGGGGGATGGCGCCACTCGGTGCGGTTTTGCACCCCCTGAATGCGAGATGTTTGGGGCGCCTCTCCGCAGTGGAACGGACCGAGAAACGCCCACTGCTGGGTACCGTCGATAGCCATGGAGCCGAAGGAGCCTCCGTCTCGATGCCACAAGATCGGCGACCCGGGACAAGGCGAACGATCGGGGCAGGTTCAGCCCGTCTGACCCCACTGCGGCGTCGGATCCTGCGCGCCCCAGCTCGAATCCCGGGTGACCTTTGGGAGCGGCTCGCGGCGCTGATGCTGCTCGTGCTCGTCGCCCTCGTCGCGGGGCTGACGCTCGGCCACTCCACCGACACGCTCGAAGAACTGCCGGGGCTGTTACTCATGGTCCCGGCCGCGATTGCACTGCGCGGCAACATCTTCGGTGCACTCGGTTCTCGCCTCGGCACCGCGATCCACGCCGGTACGTTCCGGCTGTCGCTGCGCCCATCTTCGGTCGTCGGCGAGAACGTGATCGCGTCGGCCGTGCTCACGGTCGCGACCTCGGTGGTGCTGGCCGTCCTGGCCAAGGGTGCAGCGGTTGCGTTCGGGGTGGCGAACTCGATCTCGATCGGCTCGTTCATCGTCGTGAGCCTGGCCGGCGGCTTGTTGGCGTCGGTTGCGGTCATCATCACTGCGCTGGCGCTGACCGCAGGCTCGGTGCGCTTTGGATGGGACCCGGACAATGTCACGGCCCCACTCGTCACCGCCATGGGCGATGTGGCAACCGTTCCTGCGCTCGTCGTCGCATCGGGCTTGGTGGGTTACGACGTGCCGGTCTTGATCATTGCGATCGTCGGCATCGCCTCGCTGCCGGCCATGGCCGGAGCCGTTGTCCGTTTCGGACGCACCGAGGTACGCACGATCCTTCGCGAGTCGTTGCCAGTGCTGGTTGTTGGCATCGTGCTTGATCTCGTTGCCGGCGTGACCGTCGAACGCCAGCTCGACGCGTTCGCCCGATTCCCCGCGCTGCTCGTCATGCTGCCGGCCTTCCTCGCCGTGGCGGGCGCCCTCGGCGGCACGCTCTCGAGCCGGCTCAGCAGCCAACTGCACTTGGGCATGGTCACGCCGTCTCGCATTCCGGAAGCGGCCGCGCAGCGAGAGATAGGCGCATCGCTCGGCTTGGCCGTTCCGGTGTTCCTGGCGTGTGGCTCTCTCGCTCACTTCTTCGCCCGAGCCGGAGATCTCGCCAGCCCTGGCCTCGGTTGGCTCATTGCCGCCGCGATGCTCGGGGGAGCTGTGGCCACGCTGCTCGCAGCGATCGTCGCCTACTACAGCACGATTGGCTCGGTCCGGGTCGGGCTCGATCCCGACACCTATGGGATCCCGCTCGTGACCAGCACCTTGGACCTGCTCGGGGCATTCACGCTGATCGTTGCCATCAACCTCTTGGGGTTTCTATGAGACCGCTCGAACGAACCGAACGAACTGGTGTCGGGTCACTACTGCCTGACGTAAATGACAGAACTATGTTGAGAGACCGAACCCATGGATGACCGTCCGAACAACCTCCGCTCGATGCTGGCCGAGGCGAAGAACCTGAGCGAGCTGATGGTCGACATTGCTTACGCGTCGGTGTATTTCGGCAGCGAAGAGATGGCGGCCGAGGTCGGCGAGCTCGAAGAACAGATGAACGAGCTGGTGCACGACATGCGTCAGCTCTGTGTGCTGGCTGTCCGCCGTCCTCGAGATGCCGAGGGCATGTCCTCGGTGCTCCAGGTCGTGAGCGCGATCGAACGGATCGCGAACGATGCGGTCGATATCTCACGGGTCATGACCCACCGCCTCGGCATTCCGGCTGAGCTGGTCGCTGACCTGAGCGATGCGGCCGAGGTCTCGCACCGTGTCTTGGTGAGCGAGGGGTCGCACATGGCGAACCGGCCGGTCGCTGACTTCGAGCTTCCCGTGGCAACCGGCATGCGGATCTTCGCGGCCCGCCGGGGCCGCCAGTGGATCACCAATGTCGACGGGGACTACATCATGTTGTCCGGCGACGTTCTCTTCCTGCGGGGAAGCCCGGCCGGCATCGTTCGCCTGCGCGAGCTCGCCGCCGCCCCCGTCTGGGAACCGCCGCGGCCGCCCGAGGACCACTGGATATCGGACCTGGATCGAGCCGTCGACTTGTTGGTTGAGATGAAGGACCTGAGCGAGGCCGCTGTGGGTCTTGCCTATTCGGCGCTCGTGCTGAACAACCGAGGTCTGGCTGCCGAAGTCCAGCAGCTTGAAACGCGGCTCGATTCGATGAACGATCGGCTCGAGCTGTGGGTGCTGCGAGCCGCCAAGGAGGACCTCGATCCGTCCCCGTTGCGTGGCTTGTTGCATCTCGCCCGTGTCGCCGAGGATCTTGGTGACCAGGCCCGACAGATGACCTGGGTGGTGGAGCAGGGTGAGTCGGTGCATCCGATTCTCGAACTCGCACTGGGCGAAAGCGACGAGGTTGTCGTCGAGTTCCCAATCGCCCCCGGCGCTGCCGCCGAAGGGCGCACGTTGGCCGAACTCCAGCTGAATCTCGAACCCGGCTTCACTGTGCTCGCCCTGCGACGCGGCGCCCGCTACTTCTACCGACCCGGCGGGGCACAGCAGCTGATGGCCAACGACGAAATCATCGCCAGCGGGCCCGACGAAGGCCGTGAACAGCTTGCGGCACGGTTCGGGTGGCGCCTGCTGCGCAACGACGAGAGCGGCGAAGACGAACTCGTTCCCGTCTAGTCCGGAACCTGCACTCAGCGGCCGCCACAACTTGCGTCGGCTTGGGGCGGGTCTCGGCCGAACCGGGCGGTAGCGTTTCGGTCGATGGCGACGTCTCACGATCTTGCACCGAACGAATGGGCTGGCTTGCGCTTGCTCAGCATCCACGCGCACCCTGACGATGAGTCGTCAAAGGGCGCTGCGACGGTTGCCAAGTACAGCGATCACGGCGTCGAAGCCACGCTCGTCTGCGCGACTGGTGGCGAAGAGGGCGACATCCTCAACGAGGCCGTCAACACGCCCGAGGTCATCGCGGACTTGCCCGCGGTTCGCATGCGTGAACTCAAGGCTGCGACCGACATCATCGGCTACCAAACCGTCGAGATGCTCGGCTACCGGGACTCGGGCATGAAGGACAGCGACGCCAACAAGCACGAGGACTGCTTTTGGGCCGCTCCCGTGATCGAGTCGACCGAACGCTTCGCTGCGCTCATCCGCCGCCATCGCCCACACGTCGTGATCAGCTACGGCGATCCGATGGGCGGCTACGACCATCCAGACCATGTCCGGGTGTGGCACATCACCGACCCTGCGATAGCCGTAGCTGCGTCAGCTGACGCGGACATTGAGGGCGAGCCGTGGCAGGTTCAGAAGCTCTACAACTCTCTCTGGTCGCGGGCTCGCATGGTCAAGATGCACGAGAAGTTCCAAGAGCTTGAGATGGAATCGCCATTCGAAGACTGGTGGTTCGAGCGTCCCAACTTTGATCATCTGATCACCACTCGCATTGACTGCGATGGCTACTACGAACGCCGAGCCAACGCGTTGCTCGCGCACGAGACTCAAGTCGACCCGACCTCGAAGTTCTGGTTCGGCTTGCCGGGCGACGTCATGGCCGAACTCAACAACGAAGAGTGCTTCCGGCGTATGTGGTCCCGTGTCGATGTCGGCCTCGAAGGCGCAACCGAGACCGATCTGTTCGCTGGTATCGACCCCGAGGACGTCTGATGGCTGAGCGATACAGCGAAGAGTGGTTCGCAGCGGCGCTCGAAGCCGCCACCGACCTCCCCGAGGTTCCTGGCGTGTCGTTCGTGTTCGACGCTGAAATCACTGAAGCCCCAGGCAAGGTCCGGGCCCACGGACGAGTCGTCAACGGGCGGCTGACCTCGCTCGTGCCGGGCAAGTTCGTGGCCGAACACGATGACGAAACCGTGCAGGTCACGTTCGCAGGCAAGGGCAAGCGTCTCGCACCTGTGCTCGACGGCGAAGTCCCACCGCTGCTCGCCTTCATGCGGGGCGAGCTCAAGGTTGATGGCGAGTACCAACTCGTGGTCGATGACCTCGCCAACAAGGGAGACCGCAGCGCGCTCGAAGCATTCCGAGCTGCGGTCGCCAACGTCACGGACTGAACAGCCCCGACTGAACGGCTCCATCTGCGCGGCCCTGTCTGGCCAAGCTCGCCGCACTGTGAGAATCTCGGGCTGATGCTGTTCGCCGAGATCGCCGCTGTTTCCGGCGTCGTTGCCGCGACGTCGAAACGGAGCGAGAAGACCGCAGTGATCGCTGAGGTCATTGCTCGCCTTGACGAGTCGGAGATCGAAGCCGCCGTTGGCTTCCTGTCCGGCTCACTTCGTCAGGGCCGGATCGGCACCGGGTGGCGGGCGGTCAACTCGGTCGAGTTCAGCGTGGTGTCGGAACCGACGCTGACCATCGGCGAGGTCGACGCGACCATCGGGCGGTTGCAAGCCACCACCGGTGCAGGCTCTGTTGCCGCCCGTGCGGAGCTACTCGCAGCCTTGCTCAACCGAGCCACTGCTCCCGAAGCCGACATGATCCGCCAGCTGCTGAGCGGAGGCATACGCCAAGGAGCCCTCGCTGGCGTCGTGACCGACGCAGTCGCCAAGGCGGCTGGCGTCAAAGCCCCGTTGCTGCGCCGAGCAGCCATGCTTGCCGGCGATCTGGGAGAGGCCTCGGTCATCGCGCTGACCGAGGGCACCGACGGGCTCGCCGCGATCCGGCTCCGCGTCGGCACGCCGGTACAACCGATGCTCGCTGCGACGGCCGAAGACGTGGCCTCAGCGGTCGCCGACCTCGGGCGAGTCTCGGTCGAGTGGAAGCTCGACGGGGCTCGGATCCAGGTCCACCGTTCTGCGGACGATGTGCGGATCTACACCCGGAACCTCAACGACATCACCGACCGATTGCCCGAGGTCGTCGAGACCGTGCTTGGCTTCGATGCTTCGTCGTTCGTGCTCGACGGCGAGACGCTTGCGCTCGATGAGAACGACCGGCCCCGCTCATTCCAAGACACGATGAGTCGGTTCGGGCGAGATGAAGGGTCGGGCTGGCACGCCACGATGCAGCCCCGCTTCTTCGATCTGCTGGAGCTCGACGGCCGGGATCTGATCGATCGGCCGCTTGAGGAACGGCTTGGGCTGCTTCATCGGCTCGCTCCTGAGCACCGGATCCCGGGGATGATCACGACGGACATTGGCCAAGCGCAGACGGTCGAGGCCGAAGCCCTCGCGCAAGGCCACGAGGGCGTGATGGTCAAAGCGGCCGACTCGCCGTACCTCGCTGGTCGCCGTGGCAAGTCCTGGCGCAAGGTCAAGCCGGTCCACACCCTCGACCTGGTAGTCATCGGCTGCGAGTGGGGCCACGGACGACGCACCGGATGGCTCTCGAACCTGCACCTCGGGGCTCGCGATCCCGAGGGCGGCGACTTCATCATGGTCGGCAAGACCTTCAAAGGTCTGACCGACGA
>CALDGN010000085.1 GCA_937942965.1 uncultured Acidimicrobiales bacterium
TGGCCGCCTCGGCCACTTCACCGGCAGCGAGCGCATGGGCGTCGTGCCCGACCTCATCACCTTCGCCAAGGGCGTCACCAGTGCCTACATCCCACTCGGTGGGGTCATGATCCGCCGCCCCCTCGTCGAAGAGATCTGGGAATCCGAAGTCGGCATGTTCAACCACGGTTCGACCTTTGGTGGTCACCCCGTCGCCACCGCAGTCGCCGTCGCGAACATGCGGGCCATGAAGGACGAGCAGATCTTTCAGAACGTCCTCGACAACCAGGACTACTTCAAGTCCTCGCTCGAAGGCGTCATGGCCGCCCACGATTGCGTGAGCGAAGTCCGCGGCACCGGCTACTTCTATGCGTTTGAGTTCTGCGGCAGCCGCTCCCAACGTCGCGAACTTAGCGAGACCCAGCATCTGGGCCTACGCGGCGGCGCACTCGCAGCCTTCGTTCGTGAAGCCCAGATCATGATTCGCCCCGATGACCGCGGCGCAACATTCCTGACCATCTCGCCGCCACTCGTCGCTGACCGCACCGTCCTTGACGATCTTGTGGCCCGCGTGGACCAGATCACTACCCGAACTGGCGAGTGGCTCGCCCAGAACAGTTAGATCCAACATCTGCGGAGCGGTGGGGGCTCCTTAGCCGCTATCCCGGCACGAACACAAATGTTCGCGTACGATTCGCACGTCCAACCCTTGGAGGGGAACATGAAATCAATGAAGTGGCTCGGCGGGATCGCCCTCGGCCTCGGTCTGCTGTTTGCAGCCTGTGGCGGTAGCGATGACCTCGAAGAGCTCAATGTCGCGTACTTCCGCGAATGGCCGACCCCGAACCAGTTCGGCCAAGACGATGGCTCGTTCGCCGAAGCCGTCGGCGTCGACATCAACTGGATCCCGTTCAACAGCGGTGGCGAAATGGCTGAAGCCATGGAAGCCGGCGAGATCGACATCTCGTACTCGCAGGGTCTGACCCCGTTCGCGAACTTCGTCAACAACGGCGCTGATCTCAAGATGGTCGGTATCGCCGTGTCCTACGCCGAAGCAGACAACTGTGTCGCTCAGGGCTCGCTTGGCGTGACCCGCGACAACGCTGCCGAGGTCCTCAAGGGCGCAACGGTGATGACGCCATTCGGCAACGTCACCCACTTCAAGATGCTCTCGATGATGGAATTCCTGGGTGTGAACCTGGATGACCTCAACATCGTCCAGGCCGAAGGTGGCGCCACCACGGCAGCCGCATTCGAGTCCGGCGACATCGACGTCGGTTGCGCCTTCGGTGGCTCGATCGTCACGATGCTCGACGGCGGCGGTGAGCTGATCATGACCGGTGCTGAGCACGAGAGTGACATCGGCATCTTCACGTACGACATCATCTCGATCCCGACCTCGTTCGGCGAAGAGCACGCAGATGTCGTCACCGACTTCATCAAGGCAACCGACGACTTCAACAACGCATGGGCCGCAAACCCAGGCGCCCAGAACCCGACCATTGCTCAGGCAGCGGGTATGGAAGACGTTGGCAACTTCCTTGGCGGCGAAGTCTGGTTCGACTTCCCGACGATCGCCGAACAGCTCGGCGCTGACTGGATGGGCGGCAACGTTGCATCCACGATGCAGGAACAGCTCGAAACCTTCGAGCGCCTCGGCCAGATCGACGCAGTGAACGCTGACTTCGCTGCTGCGGTCGACACCAGCTTCCTCGAGGCTGCCGCAAGCTGATTCGTCGCTTCGGCGACATGTCTAGCTGAGTGCTCAACTTTGCCAGGACCGCACGCTTGGACGATTGACCACAGCGTTTGCGAGCTTGCGAGCAAAGGCGGGCTTCTCTGGACCGGCGCCGGGATTCGTCCCGGCGCCGGTCTCATTTCTGATCACAGCAGCCCTGCGCTGCACTTCTCTGGGGGGAACACGTGAAGGACCTTTCGGTTCGCAACGTCGACATGGTGTACGACGTGCCCAAGGGCGAAGACGTCCAGGCGCTCAAAGACGTCTCCTTTGATCTCGAGTCGGGGCGCTTACTCACGCTGCTCGGCCCGTCTGGCTGCGGCAAGACGACGCTGCTGAACATCTTGGCCGGCTTCCTCGCGCCGACCGGTGGCACCGTCACACTCGGCGACGACGTCATCACCGGACCCAGCCAAGAACGCGGCATGGTGTTCCAGCAGGGCGCATTGTTCGAATGGCTGACGGTGGCCAAGAACATCGGCTTCGGCCCCCGAATGAACCGGGCCAACAAGGCCGAGACAGCCGCAAAGACCGAAGAACTGCTCGACACCGTCGGCCTCTCGGGCTTCGGTGATGCCATGGTCTACGAGCTGTCCGGCGGCATGCAGCAGCGTGTTGCGCTGGCTCGCTGTTTGGCCAACGACCCCGACGTGATCTTGATGGACGAGCCGCTCGGTGCGCTCGACGCGCTCACCCGCGAGAAGATGCAGAAGCTCGTCCTCGACCTGTGGAACGAGACCGGCAAGACGGTCATCTTGGTGACGCACTCCGTCGAGGAAGCCCTGTACCTCGGCGACCGACTGTTCGTGATGGCCCCCCGGCCGGGTCGCATCGAGCGGGAATATGACCTGCCCTTCGCCGAGATGGCGCTAACGCGAGACGCACGAGAACTCAAAGCATCGCCCGAGTTCATCGAGAAGCGCGAAGAGATTCTCTCGCTGATCTGGGAGATGGAAGAAGAAATCATGGGAAGGGCTGGCTGATGAGTACTGATCCATCCGGTGTTGGCGTGCAAGACAGCGCGAAGCTGGCGATAACGGACAAGACGGGCAGCCACTCGGCCTCGGGCTTCTTGAACCGTGGCCCTCGTTCGGACCGCAAGACGGTGACGTTCGGCGATTCGTCCGCGGTGCGCAGCGATTGGCGCTGGAGCCTCGTCTCGCTCGTGCTGCTGTTCTTCGTGTGGTGGGCGACCACCCGCGCCTGGGGCTTCCCGAGCGAGTTCCAGATCGCCGAAGAAGCGAACTACCGCCAGATCGCCAACTGCAACTGCGACGACGAGTTCACCCAGATCGTCGGACCTCGATCGTTCCCCGCTCCTCGTGACACCTGGGACGCGCTCAAAGAGCTCACCACCGACGGCTTCCAGAACATCAGCCTGTGGGAACACACCTGGGCCAGCTTGTCCCGCGTGCTCAAGGGCATGTTCTGGGGCGTCACCGTTGGTGTCCCCGTGGGCTTTGCGATGGGCTTGTCGAGCAAGGCTCGCGGCTTCTTCGACACCCCGGTCGAGCTGTTCCGCCCAATCCCGCCACTGGCGTTGATCCCGCTGTTCATCTTGGCGTTCGGTATCGGTGACGCACCGGCCGTTCGACTGCTGATCTTCGCCAGCATCTGGATCATGATCATCGCCGCCCGCTCCGGTGTACAGACCGCAAACCTGTCCAAGGTTCGAGCGGCGTACTCACTGGGAGCTTCGAAGACCCAAGTGCTGAAGAATGTTCTGCTGCCCAACGCACTGCCCGAGCTCTTCACCGGTATCCGCGTTGCGCTCGGCGTGTCCTGGGGAACCCTGGTCGCCGCCGAGCTCGTCGGCGCCCGTGACGGCCTCGGCCAGATGATCTTCGCCGCTCGCCCGTTCTTCCGCCTCGACGTGATTGTGGCCGGCATCATCGTGATCGCCGTGCTCGGCGTGCTCATGGACATCCTCCTCCGCGTGCTCGAGTCGGTTCTGATCCCATGGCGCGGCAAGGGCTGACACTGACCAATGGCTGACGTGCTGGCCGGCTGGTACGAACGCGCCGCGGCGACCCCGCGCCGCATCGTGCTGGCCGACGCTGGTGACCCTCGCGCCACCGACGCTGCAGCCCGGCTCCGTGCTGATGGTCTCGCCGAGCCGATCGTGATGGGCTCCGATGTCGGTTCCCTCGGCGAGCTCGACGACCCCGCGGTCGATCAGGCGGTGCAAGCAGTCGTTGAAGCCGCTGCGGCCAAGGGTCGCACCGTCGACCTCGACGATCCGCTGTGGGTCGCCATGATCTTGGTGAAGTCCGGCTGGGCCGACGGCGCGGTGGCTGGCGCCAGCCGCTCGACAGCCGATGTGCTGCGGGCCGGACTGCGGGTACTCGGCGTCGCGCCGGGCGCAGGCACGCTGAGCAGCTGCTTCTTCTTCGTGCTGCCTGACGGGCGCCCGATCGTCTACGGCGACTGCGGTGTGGTGCCCGACCCCGATGCCGAGGCCCTTGCCTCGATCGCAATCGCGTCGGCTCGCACGTTCGAACAACTCGCCGGGGACGAGCCGCGTGTTGCGATGCTGAGCTTCTCGACCAAGGGCAGCGCCGAGTCACCAAGCGTCGACAAAGTCCGGGCCGCGACCGAGCTCGTTCGCGCTCAAGCGCCGCAGCTCGCCGTCGACGGCGAGCTCCAGTTCGACGCTGCGTGGGTACCTGCGATCGGCGAGGCCAAAGCACCTGGCTCCGCGGTCGCTGGCTCGGCCAACGTGTTCGCCTTCCCCAACCTCGACGCCGGCAACATCGCCTACAAGATCACGGAGCGTCTAGGCGGCGCCCAAGCGTTCGGGCCGCTGCTCCAAGGCCTCGACGGCGTCGTCCACGACCTGTCCCGCGGCTGCTCGGCCGACGACATCGTCAACGTCGCCGTCATCGCCAGCCTCCAAGCTCCCTAACGGGGTCGCACCTAAAACCGCTTCACGGGGTCGCACCTAAGACCGGTTCAGCTTGGTGGCGCCGCCATGTCGGGTGCGGGGATGTTGAGCTCGCGCAGCGTGGTGATCGCGTGCGCCGCCATCGTCTCGTCGCCGTGGTCGGCTCTGACGAAGAACTTCGTGGAGACGAGCGCCGTCTTGCCCCGGCGATTCACGACTTCGCCCAAGATCGTGAACGTCGGTCCCATGATCGGCTCGAAGTAGTCGCAGCGCATATTGATCGTCGTCACCCACGACTGCTCGGGCGGCTCGGTGCCCGGGTCGTGCGAGTTCATCGTGAAGATCGACACGAAGTCGACGTAGGTCGGCGTGAACCCGCCGAACAGCTGACCCTGCGGATTCTTCAACGACTCGGGCAGGTCAACCTCGATCAGTAACCGTCCGTGGCTGCGTTCGAGCACACGCCAGTTCCACGCCTCGAGAACGTCGCCGGCCGCATGGCCGGGTGCGACGAGTTGTCCGGGTTCCGTCTCTGCCCATGGTCGATCCATCGGCGGACACCCTATGACGCCAACGCGAGGTCACATGACACGCGCAGTAGCGAATCTGCGTCGTCGTGCTACACAAGAGGGCGGCGTGAGTACCACCAAAAGAATTCCCCTCGACCAACTCCAGGTCGTCGATGTCGCAGCCCGATTGGCAGACAGCGATGGCCTCGAAGACCTGACTCTGACGAAGATTGCTGCCGAGCTCGGCGTGCAACAGCCGGCTCTGTACCGGCACGTCGAGAGCTGGAACGATCTGCTTCGGCTGCTGAGCCTGCGTGGCCGAGAGATGCTGGCCGACGCCCTGGGCGAGGCAGCCATCGGGCTCTCTGGTGACGAAGCCGTCGCCGCAGTCGGCCGGGCGTGGCGGCTCCAAGTCACCACGCACCCGGGCCTCTACGAGGCCACTGATCGCTACCCGTGCGCCGGCGATCCGGAACTCGAAGAAGCGGTCGAACGCATCGTCGAGGTGATCGCGCAAGCCCTTCGTGGCTTCAATCTCGATGATGACCATCGTGTCCACGCGGCCCGCGCTCTGCGATCTGCGTTCCACGGCTTCGCCCATCTCGAAGCAGGCGATGGACACCCGCATCCGCACGATCTCGACGACACCTTCGACGGCATGATCGAGCTGTTGTGCGCCGGGATCAGGGCCCAAGCGCTGGCCTAGAGCTGCGACAGAGGATCAATCTCT
>CALDGN010000086.1 GCA_937942965.1 uncultured Acidimicrobiales bacterium
GTGCTTCTACCGCAGCGAACGCTCCGTACCAGGCCGTCGCGAGGTCGAGCTTGGCGTCGAGGTCGTCGCCGAGGGCTTCGATCTCGCTCGCAAGCCGATCGCCTGCGGCTTGGTGAAGTCGGAATGCGTCGACGAGTTCGGTCGCAGCAACGCTGGTGTCAAACTCGAGCGCTTCCTCGGCGAGCTCCTCGAACAGGTACTCGGCTGTGGTCTGAGCATCGTCGACCGAGCGAAAGTTCTCGATCGAGCTGGCCAGGTCATCGATGACCGCACCGATCGCCGGTGAATGGCGGAAGCGCTCGCGCAACCGGCCGAGGCTGCGACAGCGAGCCCGCCATGCGTTGCGCTCCGCATCGTCAAGCGCGTGTGTCCACCAGATGATGCCATCGGCGCGCACCTGAGGCGCGTAGCGAAGCAGGCCGGCTTGCAGCAGCCCGTCGAGCATGGCGGTGATGAGCAGCGCAGCATCGTGATCATGCACGCCGCGCTCGTAGCCCTCGTCGACACGCTCTTCGGCTTCGCGCCGAGTTAGCTCGTCAATGCCACCGTCTCGCGACGCCGCCTTGACGAAGTCGTCGAGGACCGTGCCGCCGAGCTGCATGAGCGCGTCGATCATGAGTGAGCCGGCGAGGAACTCGGCTCGCGAGATCCGGGGCGACTCGCTCACGAGTGATCGGGACCAAAACGGTTCGGTCCCGGCGATGAGGTCGGCGTCGATCGGCTGACGGAAGTCGGTACCAGTCAGCACCGCATGCAGCCGATCGTCAAAGACACCGGTCGTCAGCTCAAGTGCTTGCGTGTCAACCGAGAAGCGGTGCGTGCCGAAGCGGATGATCCGGCCACCCTCTTCGTAGATGTCGGAGCGGTCGCGCAACGACCGGCCAGCATCTTCGCGGGCAGTGTCGAGTCGGCGAAGCAGCTCGTCGGCTGCCACGGCCTGATCGATCTCGCGAAGGTCGTCGGCGAGTGCGCGGACCTTGGTGACCATCGGGTCGGCGACGAACCACGCATTCATCTCGTCGTGGTCGTCGAAGCGTTCGATGCGGCGGCCGATGCCGGCCAAGATGCGATCGGCAGCCTCGGTGAGGCGCTGACCTTGGCGCTGGCGGTCATCGAGAAGCGCCTGCTTGCGTCCTTGGAAGACCTCGTAAGTTTCGTCGCGCTTGTCGCCGATCTGCGCGAGCTCATCATCGAACTCGGCGAACCGCGTCTCCAAATCCTCGAGCTGCAGCAGCAAGCGGCCGAGGGCTTCGTCGCAGTCCTCAGGCGTCTTGAGTCGAGCCAGCTCGCCAGTGGATGACTGCGCGAACAGTGTCATCTCGACGCTGAATGCAGCAGCGCCTTCTGACGTGGCCAGCTGCTTGCGCTTGTTGTCGCCAAGAGCGCGGGCCCGGTTGAGCCCGGCCATAACTTCGGATAGCCGCTCGAGGATTTCGGTGCGAACAGTCGGGTCGTCGATCTCGAGTGCACCGACGACTTGGGTGAGCACCTCGAGGCCGTCGCCGAGTTCGGTCACTGCCTCGCGATGTGCTTCGAGCTCGGCGGTACCGGTCGTGGCTGCGATCCCTTGCTCGACTTCGCCCAGTTGTGCGTGGAACGGCTGGAACGAATCTGGCTCGGCGAAGTAGTCGCCGGCGCGGCGCGACAGGTCATCGAACGTTGCTGCCAGTTCGGCGTCGAACGCGTCGAGCGTGTCCATATCGATGTAGCGGACGTCGCGCAGCGTGATGACGTGTCCGCGCTGTTGGCGAACGTTGCGCAACGCGTCGACCCAACCAGCTGCGTCGGCCGGCGGGTTCTCGGACAGGTCGCGTCGAAGCGTCTCGATGTCGGCCCGGGCCTCGTCGAGGACACCGGTCGCCGACGAGCGCATCGTCTGGACCTTTTCGAACTCGTCGATGATGAGTCCCGACGTCGCCCGGATCTCGCTCAGCGGCGCGGCGAGGTCACCGACCTCGGCCTCCGGAAGCCAGTAGTAACCGTCGAGCAGCCTCGCGGCCGCGGTCGAGAGGTCGCTGTAGACCACCGCAGACGGTTCGGCCGCGCGTGCTTGCTTGGCGATGTTCATCGCCTCGGAGATGCCGCGTACGAGGTCAGCGTTGCCGATCCGATGCAGCATCGAATCGCCGACCGGCTGGCGGGCGTGGAACTCGTCGCTGACGAACGGCGTGGTCCAGAGCTGCATCGGGTGGATGCGCGTTGGTTCGGCGTCTTCGCGGAACACGACAAGGGTGCCGTCGTCGAACAGGGACCAACCGTGGGCGGAGATCGGTGGCTGCACCTCGCGGCGAATCAGGTTGTACGCCAGGATGATCGACAGACCTTCGGCGCGCTCGTGGAAGACGTACATCACGTCTTCGCCGTTCGGCGAACGGCGGACCGCTTCGAAGACCATGCCCTTGGCGTCGAGGTCGAACGACTTCGATTCGCCGGTGCGCAGCTCGAAGCCGGCCGGGTGAATGATCCCGTGCTCCTCAGGCAGCTGCAAGCAGCTGGTCAGGATCGAGTCACACCGCCGAGCGGTGCGGGTGAATGTGTTGACGACGTAGCCGCGCTCGGCATCTTCGCGGTACGGGCGCACCCGCAAGACAATGAGGTCACCGAGCAACGCAAACGACATCGACGTGTCGGCAACGGCCTGATCTGCGTCGTCGACCGGCTCGTCGAGTACGACATGACCGGTCGGCGTGTTGTCCTCGAGCCGGATCGTCATCGATCCGCCGGTCGGGTCGACGAAGACACGATCGACGACGTTGACGTGTGGTTGACGTCCACCGACGTGATGCTCGCGGGTGATCGCCTGCCATTCGAAATCGAATTGTGGCGCCGGCGCAAAGTCACGTTCGCCACGATTGTCCATGTAGGAGACGTCACCCTCGGGTGAAACCGCCCACCGGAATACCCGCAGATCGTCCAGGTTCTGGCCGGTCTGGAAGGCAGCCAGGAGGCGACCCTCGCGGCGCTGCAGCTTCACCAGCCGAGCGTCCTTGTAATAGGTGTAGAGCTCACGGAAGTCATTGCGGAACGACGGGTCGTGCAGCCAGTTGTTGGTGTCACCGTCAGGTGCCGGGTCGAGCGTGAGCCCGTCAACCGTCGCCGAGTAGTGGTGGAGGCTGAACACGTCGTCGATCGACGTCTCGGCCTTGAGTCCGATGAAAACGTTGTAGCCGAACAGCAGGTCGGCGCCCGCGGCGACCATGTCGCGTGGGACCGAGTTGTTCTCGGTGCGAATCCGTTCTGCGCCGGCGACTTCGAACTTGCTGGTGCCAAACGTCGCGACGCGGTCTCCGTTGAGTGCGGTCGCCCGGCTCGCAAGCTGGTCGGCGTGACCTGCGAGGCGGCTCGCCAGCAACTCATACGTGCCAGTGCCCGTCCCGTCGGATGCCGCAGAACTTGCCGCTGGATCAGCCGAAGCTGATCCAGCGGCCTGCAACCCCTCAGGGTTGCCCAACCCGTCCGGGTTGGTTGGGTCCGCCGCCGCGGTGGTTTCGATGTCGCTCATGTGCGAGTCCGCTCGCGAGTATTCAGAGCCACTCAGTCACCGAGCTTGTCGCCGAGCGCCTTGAGGGCGCTTGCAGCCGAGAGGTCACGAAGGTCGTTGGCCCCGAGGCTGGCGAGCAGCTTCTCGAGTTCGGCGACGATCGTTTCCCGGCTCTCGCCCGAGTGCTCAACAAAGGCCTCGACCTGCTTGCCAGCCGTGACCGCACCAACCAGTCGGTCGATGAACATGTCGCTGCCACCGACGATGTCGATGTCTGCGGACTCGAGGCCCCTGGCGATCGTCTCGGCCTGGGCCTTGGCGATGTCGACGTCGGCACCGACTCGTGCGAGTTGGATCTCCTTGTCGACTTCGAGCTTGCGGGCGAACTCTTCGAACTCTTGTCCGACGCCCTCAAGTGCCTTCATCGCTTCGGCCTTTTCGATCAGACCGGCAGCTTCACCCTTGAGCTGGGCTTCGACTGCGGCCGCCTCGGCGGCACCGGTCTTCTCGATCGCGACGGCGTCGGCTTCCTTGACTCGGATCTCGGCCAAGCCTTCCTTCTCGATCGCAACTGCGTTGGCTTCCTTGACCTGCACCTCGGCGAGGCCGCTGGCAGCCGCTTCGGCTTGTTGACCTTCGGCGAGGCGGCTCATCGAGCGAGCTTCGAGGTCGGCAGCTTCGAGGTCGGCCTTGGCCATCGTGATGCGCTCGGCCGCCAGGCTGTGGGCCGCAGCTTCTTGGGCTTCGGCCTTCTTGATGTCCTTGACGAACTCGCTCTGGGCTTCGCCCTCGGCGAGTAGCACGGTCGCTTGGCTGTTGCGGTTCGCATCTTCGACAACCCGCAGGGTCTCGATGGCCTCTTCCTCTTCGGCCACACCCTTCTCGACCGAAACGCGCTCGCGGGCGATGTTGGCGATCTCCGCCTTCTCGCGCTCGAGCTCTTTGGTCGCTGCGGTCGTCTCGACCTCGCGAGCCACGGCTTCGAGCTGTTGTGCCTTGTAGACGCGCTCGGCCTCGACGGCAACAATCCGCTCACGGTTCTTGGCGGCAACGGCGACCTCGCGGGCAAGGTTCTCTTCGGTGACGCCGACCTCTTCGTCGGTGGCGAGGCGAGCCCGCTCGGCACGAAGCCGCTCTTCGGCCATCACCTTGGCGGTCTCGGCTTCTTCGCGGGCTTGGACGGTGGCGATCTCACGGGCTTGGCGAGCCTCGGCGTCGGCCTGTTGGCGCATGAGCTCGAGCACCGCTTCGCGGGTCTCGACGTCTTTGGCCGTGATCTGCTTCTCTTCTTCGCGAGACGCAATGTTGGTCGCAACATGCTCGAGCGCAGTCAGCTCGGTGATCTTGCGGATGCCCTGAGCATCGAGGATGTTGTCCTCGTCGAGCTGGCTGAGTGGCGTCTGCTCGAGGTAGTCGATCGCAGCATCTTCGAGCACGTAGCCGTTGAGGTCGGTGCCGATCACTTCGACGATCTCGTCACGGAAACGACGACGCTCGGTGTACAGGTCGATGAAGTCGAGACGCTTGCCGACGGTCTTGAGCGCCTCGGAGAACTTGGCGACGAACAGCTCTTCGAGCGTGGCTTGGGAGCTGGCCCGGTCAACACCGATCGCCTGGGAGACCTTGATGACGTCTTCTTCGCTCTTGTTCACACGAACGAAGAAGAGCACCTTGATATCGGCACGAATGTTGTCACGACAGATCAGACCTTCGCTCGCTCGGCGGTCGATCTCGATCGTCTTCACCGAGGTGTCCATGATCTCACCCTTGTGAATGACGGGGAGCACGAGACGACCGGTGAAGGTGACGAGCACCTTGTTGGTGGTGCTGACGACCAGGGCCTTGCCCTGCGGGACCTTTTTGTAGAGCGCGCTGTAGAGCATGGCGCCGAGAACAGCGATGGCTGCCAGAGCGAAGATGACGACGGCTACGGCGATGAGGATGGTCCTCACGGTTTCCTACTTTCGGGGAGGTGGCTTTCGGGGAGTGATTTTCGGGGATGTGGTTTCAGAGACGTGGTTTCAGAGACAGGTCGGGGGCAGTTGGGCAGCGGGGCGAGCTACATCGCGAGACTGCGATCAGCGGAGATGTGGAACTCGCCGGTTTCTCGATCGAGGTCATAGATCAGGGCACGGTCGCCCGCTCGGAAATCGTTCTCGTGGCGGCAGCGAACCTGCACGACCAGCGAGCCGCCTTCGTCGTCGCGAACTTCGGCCTGGCCGAACTCGGCGCTGACCCGGTTGGTCGTGATGGTGCAGACCGATCCGACGAACTCGCGTTGCTTGGCCGCGTGGGTCGGCTTGAACACATGGGCGAATCGACGCCCAAAGGCGGTGGTGGCCCAGACACCGATGAGGAGGCTGGCGATCAGCACGGCGATGTTGATGATCGTGCCGGAGAGGCCGGTGACGTCGCCGATCAGCGTGACAAGCACGATGCTCGTCAACCACGCCAGGAGCGACTCAAGGCCAAGCGCGAGCAGCAACGGCATGTTGCCGACACCAAGAAACTCGAGCGCCGAACGGAACAGGCTGCCCGAGGCGTCTCCGCCGCCGACGTCAAGATCAAGGTCGACATCGGTATCTGCGTCGAAATCGAAGTCGACGTCTTCGAAGGCATCTGCGCCGGCGCCGATCACGGTCGTGACGGTCCAGAAGCCGATCAGAACGATCGACAGGACGGTGTAGACGACCGTCGGAAACGAAAAGGCGCTATCGAGAAATTCCTGCATCGTCCGTTCCCATACCTCCCATGGGGGATGATTCGGCCGAACCTCGCGCTACTTGAGAGCGTCGAGTGAAGGTTGGGCCGATCGGTCCCGCAATGCCCCACATCTTAAACCCCACATAAATATTGTCAATACATAATGGGCATTATTCAATTCGGTGTCCAGATTGCCGTGTCTGGTGGTGCCGAATTCGTATAAGGTCTGACGCATGCCGATGAGCGGTGCCAATGACCAGTGGCAGTTTCTCACTAACCACACGCACGTGCTTGTGGCGATCCATCGCAACCCTGACATTCGTCAACGCGAGATCGCCGACGCCGTGGGAATCACCGAGGGCGCGGTCCAGCGGATCGTGCACGAGCTCGAAGAGGCTGGTTGCCTAAGCCACGAGAAGGTCGGCCGGCGCAACCACTACGACATCGCCATCGACTGCGACTTGCGCCACCCGCTTGAGCTCAACCACACGTTGGGCGAGCTGCTGGCCGTCCTCAAGGACTGACCCCCCAGTCCTGGCCCCAGGAGTCGCTGGCCCCAAAAGGGCTGGGGCGCCCCGACTAGTCGGCGAGCGTCGACAGAATCAGCTCGATGTCGTCCGCGGTCGTGAGCGGGTTGATGAAGCAGAAGCGAAGCACGGTCTCGCCATCGACAGCCGATGGGGTCACGAACGCCAGGCCTCGCCGTAACAATCGATCCGACCACTCTTGGTACTGCGTCGATGACCAGCCGGTTCTGCGGAAGCACACAATCGACAGCGACGGTTCGCCTACGACCTCAAGCACCGGCGACGCCTGGATCATCTCTGCTGCGGTGTTCGCCAAGTCGATGGTGACCTCGATCGCCTCGCGATAGGCGCCAACGCCATGGGTCGCGAGCGAGAACCACAGCGGGATCCCCCGGGCGCGTCGTGACAGGTGGTGGGCGAGGTCACTCGGGTTCATCGCTCCGTACTCGAGCGTGTCCAGATAGCCAGCGTGCTGCGTGTGCGCCCGCACTGCGTCATCGGGCGACTTCCACAGCAGGGCGCAACAGTCGTACGGGGCGAAGAGCCATTTGTGTGGATCGATGATGATGCTGTCGGCCCGCCCGATGCCGTCGAATCGGTCACGCACCGAAGGGGCGAGGAGGCCCGCTCCGCCGTAGGCACCATCGACGTGGAACCAGATGTCGTCGCGTTCGCACACGTCGGCGAGAGACGCCAGGTCATCGATGACCCCAAGGTTTGTCGTTCCCGACGTGGCGACGACGGCGAAACAACCGTCGGCGACCTCGGGAGTGAGGCCCGCAAGGACGCCCGACACCGCGTCTCCCATCATGCGGCGACGATCGTCTGTCGGGACCAGGACCACGTCGCAATCCATGACCCGAGCGGCCGCCTCGACCGACGAGTGCGCCTCTTCAGAAGCCAGGATCGTCCAACGGCCGCGGTGGTCGGGACGGTTGCGGCGGGCGCGATCTCGTGCGGCGACAAGCGCGGACAGATTGCCGGCGGTGCCGCAGGACACGAATACGCCGCCTGCTCCGTCGGGCAGGCCGGCCTCGTCGCAGAGGAATCGGATCGTCTCGTTCTCGGCATGCACGAGACCAGCGCCTTCGCGCCAGCTGCCGCCGTAAATCGAGCTTGCGCCCACCAACAGGTCGGCGAGAATCGACGCCTCAGTCGGCGCGCCGGGAACGAATGCGAGGAACCGAGGATGGTCGGTCGAGATCGTTGCCGGCGTCAGCACGTCGGTATACAACCGAAGCGCTTCGTCGCCGCCGAGGCCTGCCTCGGTGATCGTGGTGCCCGCAACCCGAGCGAGCACCTCAGCAGATTGAGGCCCATCGAGTGGCGGAGGATCCATGCGGATCCGCCGCATCGCATGGTCGATGACACGCTGAGCGAGGCGGTCGGTCTCCGACGAATACCGGTGCATGAGCGCACCGTAGGCGTCTCGTCCTCAGGCTGCTCGACGAGGGGCGGTGCGCGGCAACAGGACCCGGAATGATCGGGTGAAGAATGCGCCGCGCCAGACGCCGGCGCAATAGGCGCTGTCGTCGAGGAAGCCAGCCAACACGTTGCGGCGATCGTCGAAGACGACACCGGCAAACAATGAGGCGCCGAGCACTCGGCGAGCACGCTTGCTGAGCGGCGCAGCGATGACGAATAACGGCAGCCACGCACGGCGCACGGCATGGGCGAGCCATTGGGCGGCGTGGCGGTGCCCGAGCAGGCTGAGTGCCCGGGTGTCGGCAGCATCTCCGCCAAGATTGTCGTGCAGCTTGCGAGCTTCGTTGGCCGAGATCGCGACTCCGGCTGCGAGACCGAGCGGACCGCCAAGCGCGGCGGAAGACCAAGCGACGAGCATCGGCGCAGGAATCTCTACCGGGGCGACATCGCTGGGATGCTTCTGATCGAGACGGGCCGCAGCCGTGCCATAGCCGAATCGTTGACGAGCGAGGGCGGCCCACGACGGCCGGTTGCGATGCCGTGCGATCGCCGCTGGTTCGTACCGGATGAATCCACCGGCGTCGAGCAGGCGCCAGACGAGGTCGACGTCCTCTCCTACTCGCATCGTCTCGTCGAAGCCTCGGGCGTCGTTGAAGGCAATGCGGCGAACCGCCAGCACCGTCGACGGCAGGTACGGGACCGGACTTCCGGGTCGCACCACGGCGGCGTGCGGACCGAGATCAAGCGGTGAGTGCTTGGCCTCGTAGCGATCGATC
>CALDGN010000087.1 GCA_937942965.1 uncultured Acidimicrobiales bacterium
GAGCTGGGTTTGGGTCATCGGCCCGTTCTCATGGACGTAGCCGATCGCCGAGGCTTGCGAGAGGGTGAGGTCCAGCGGCTCAAAGCAGGTGTCGTAGGCCAGCCGGATATCGCGCGCCGCGGTCATCATGGTCGTCTCGACTCGTTGCCAAGGCGGAGTGTTGAGCGCGTGTGCTGCAGGCGTGGTCATCAGAAGAAGCTGACCCGGTCCCCCCAGGTCGTACGTCACCATACAATCTGGTGCCAGACAACCAACGGCCCAGCGGCAAGCTTTCCCGGAGCGTCGACTACGCCCCTGCCTTCGCCTCGCGGAACGGATCATCCATCAACATCTCAAGGTCGAGCAGGCACTGTTCGAGCGGTGCCGGACGAGCGATGAACCACCCCTGAGCCTCGTGCACGCCAGCGCCACGCACAACAGAGAGTTCTCCGGACGTCTCGACGCCTTCGGCAACCGTGCGAATGCCGAGCTGATCAAACACTGGCCCGATGCCTTGCAGAATCGACGCTCTTCTGGTCTGGGTATCGGCACCGCTGACCAAGGCTCGATCGAGCTTGACCGTGTCGAACGGCAGGTCGGCGAGATAGCTGAACGCCGAGTAGCCGGCACCGAAATCGTCGATCAGCACACTCGGGCCTGCATCCCGGATCTCGTCGAGGGCCTCGCTGACGCGAGCGTTGCGCACGATCACCTCGGACTCGAGCACCTCGATCCCAATGCGGGATTGCTGATGCTCGGTCAAGACAGATGCAAGGTCTTGGGCCAGCCCATCAGCGATGTGTGACGGCGGCACGTTCAGGTTTACGAGCACGTCATCGAATCCGTGTGCATCGAGCGCGTCGAGCCACCGCACGCTGTCGACGATCGACTGCATGCCGAGCTCGCGTTGACGGCGAAAAGTCGCAATCGTCCCGAGGAAGTCGCCCGGCAATACCAACTCGCCCGACGAGCGCTGCCAGCGACACAACAGCTCGACGGCAACCGGCCTGCCGTGGAGCATGTCGACGATCGGCTGGCCCCACCAGGTGAACTCGCCCGCATCGAGCGCATCGAGCACCCGTAGTGAGAACGTCCATTGGTCCTCGGCGTGGACTGCGGTCGACGTGTGCACGACGTGCGAACGCTCGGATCGTTTGGCGAGCCGCAGTGCGGGAGCCGTGGCTTTGATCACATCGTCGAGCGTGATCGGTGTTGCGACGGTGGCGAAGCCCGCTGAGATCTCGATCTGAAGGGCGACGGGCGTTCCGTCGTAGGCAACGATCTCCAACTCGATGCCGTCGAAGCAGTCGGCCCGAAGTTCGGCCGCGTCGTCCGCGAACCCGATGAACTCATCGCCGCCCAAACGAAACAGCTTCCATGCGGAGCCAAGACGTTGCGCAACAATGATTGCGACTTCTGCCAACACGGCGTCGCCGGCCTGGTGCCCGTATCGATCGTTGATGACCTTGAAGTCGTCGATGTCGATCAGCACGGCCGCGACCTGGCCGGGCCGAGGCTTGGCGAGATCTTCTTGAGCGGCGCGACGATTCCGTAGCCCCGTCAATTGATCCTCGAATGCCAACAAGGTCATGCGCTCGAACGCGTCACGAAGCGCTGCTTGATCTCGACGCGACTGTCGTTGCTGCTCGAGCTGTGCCCGCTCGGCCAGCCAGAAAAACCCGGAGCCTAAGAAGCAAGCGACGCCAAAGATCGGGGTGCCAGCAAGCAGCGACGCGACTCCTGCGATCGCGCCAACGATCAGACCGTCGATTTCCCAGTTCCGACGTCGGTCGTTCGGAGGCACAACGGCGCGCAGACTGACGAAGGCGATAACAACCAAAAACACAAATGCCTCGTGGTCGCCATAGGCATCGAACACGACCGCGCTGATCGGAACACTTGCCCACACGACCACCGATGTTGCAAGCCGACCCCCACGCCAGGCGATCTGGTCGGGAAAGCGCTCCCGCCCGAAGACGTAACCCCAGAACGCACACGTGTGGACCACGATCCACGCGACCACGAACGATGTGTCGGCCCAGGTCGCCAAGACGATCGGCGTTGCCAGAACCGAAACAAGCCAGACCAAAAAGTCGGCAACAAGCTCAGGCGCGATACGAGGTGACGTTCGTTCACTCGTTGTCGTAGGTAGCTGCGACTTCATGGCCCGCACCTCGCGCTTCTATGGTGCACCGTAGTTAGCCGAGGTACAGCTGGGACAATCGTCTCCTGCTGCCTTCGGGCCCAGCTCACGTGCAGGAGACCGAACCATGAGCATCACCGACGAGGAACTGCAAACGCGCACCGAGGAGTTCCTCGGAGCAAACGACCACAACTCTCTTTCGATGCACGAGTTCCGCGGCGCCCAGTTCGACGCCGGCCTTGCGCTCGTCCATTTCCCCGAGGGCAAGGGCGGACTCGGGCTGAGCCGGGGCAAGCAAGCGATCGTCAATGCGGCGTTCCGCGAGGCCAAAGTTCCGTATCACACGCTCGGGAACAACCCGATCGGTATCGGCATGGGCATGCCGACGGTGCTCGAGTTCGGTACCGAAGAAATGCACGCCTACCACCTGCGCCCGATGTTCACCGGCGAGCACATTTGGTGCCAAATGTTCAGCGAGCCGACGCATGGCTCCGACGTCGCCGGCATTCCGAGCCGCGGCATCCGGGACGGCGACGAGTGGATTGTGAATGGCCAAAAGGTCTGGACGAGCCTGGCCCATCACAGCCGCTACGGCATGCTCCTCACCCGCACCAACCCCGATGTGCCCAAGCACAAGGGCCTCAGCTACTTCATCATGGACATGGAGGCTGAGGGCGTCGAGATCCGCCCGCTGTATCAGATCACTGGCCAAGCCGAGTTCAACGAGATCTTCCTCACCGACGTGCGCATCGCTGATTCGCAGCGCCTCGGCGACGAGGGCGACGGCTGGCGCGTTGCGATTACGACGCTGATGAATGAACGAGTCGCACTCGGCGGCGGCGACGGTGGTCGCGGCCAGGGACCGATCGGCGACCTGATGCGAGCATGGAAGCTCCGCAAGGATGACCTCGACCCGTCAACCCGCGCTGCACTGCAAGATCGCGTGGTTTCGCTGTGGACCGAGGCCGAGATTCTTCGCTGGACGAACCAGCGGGCCAAGGCCGAAGCCAAGTCGAGCACCGCTGGGCCCGCTGGCTCGGTCGGCAAGCTCTGGTCAGCCGAGATGAACCAGCGCATCTACAACCTGGCGATCGAGCTCGAGGGCGCAAACGGCATGCTCCACGAAGCGGGCTACCCGATGACCCGAGATGACGAGAGTCACTCGTACCGCCAGGAGCTCAGCGGCGCCTTCCTGCGGAGCCAGGCCAACACGATCGAAGGCGGCACCAGCGACATCATGCGCAACATCCTCGGCGAGCGCGTGCTCGGGTTGCCGGGCGATGTCCGCGTCGACAAGGAACTCCCCTGGAGCGAGATTCCCCGGTAACGGTTCTGTGTGTGGTGCGCCGCGGTCGTGCGGCTGAGCACGCACAGAAGGTTCGATTCGGCGCCGCGACCTAAGGTTCGACCATGGACGTGGGAGACGCACGGGACCAAGCACCGGACGATGACAAGCATGTCGACCTTCGGGCCGACCGCCCGACCGCGTCGGAACTGCTCGAGATCATCGCCGAGACGCTGACGACGACCGTGCTTCCGGCCACCGCTCCGCACGCTCAGCACCAGGTGCGGGTGGCGGCGAACCTGTGTCGCATCCTTGAACGCGAGCTGATGGCCAAGCCGGTCGGCGCCGCAACCGTTCCTGAGACGGTTCTCGAACTCGACGACGAGGAAGCCGCCGCGATCTTCGCCCAAGTCAAAGGGCTGGTGCAGGCCAAGCTGGCCATCAACAAGCCCGGGTATGACGCTCACGATGCGGCCGCTGAGAACGCAGTCGTCGCATGACGGGTTCGCTGACCGCCGAGCGCCTCGGCACGTATCTCGCCGCGGAGCTCGGCGCTGAGGTCTCGGTCGCTGATCTTGC
>CALDGN010000088.1 GCA_937942965.1 uncultured Acidimicrobiales bacterium
CCACATCGCGTTCGAAGGCAGCGACTTTGACGGCATGTGCGCCACCCTCGATGGGCTCGGCAAGGAGTACCGCACGTCGGTGCGCGACGAGATCAAGCTTCGTCAGATCTTCGTCGATGACCCCAACGGCGTCCGCGTCGAGATCAACATTGCGGGATAACGAACCTTTGCCGGGATCGCAGAGCCTTCACTGAGCGCAGCGCTTCGAGCCTGCGAGAAAAGGCGGACTACCGCTAACGGCGGCCGCCGTCGACCAGAAACTGCTGCGCGGTGCAGGCTGCGCCGTCGTCGGCGGCGAGGAACAGCACCATCTGCGCGAACTCGTCGGGATAGATGCGTCGCTTGATGGCCTGGTCGTTGAGCGTGCCTTCTTCGCCTTCGGGTGACCAGTGCACGTTCAGCTGGCGCTCGGTCGCAACCCAACCGGGCAGCACCGTGTTCACTCGCACGTTGTCTGGGCCGAAGGTGCGAGCCATCGTCCGGGTGATGCCTTCGACTCCTGACTTGGCGATCGCATAGCCGGGGAAGAAGTCCTCTTGCATCATGTAGCTGCTCGAGCCGACGTTGATGATCGAGCCGTTCTGCTGCTCGATCATGCCGGGCGCAACGGCTTGGATGGCGAAGAAGAAGTGGCGCAGGTTCGTGTTCAGCCGGTCGTCCCAGTAGTCGGCTGTCATCTCTTGCCAGGTGTGCCGCTCGTCGTTGGCGGCATTGTTCACGAGCACGGTGATCGTGCCCATCTCGGCGATCACCGACGTGACCGCAGCTTGAAGCGCGTCGACGTCGGTCAGATCGACGTGGTGGAAGATCGGAGTGTGAGCGGCACCATCGGCTTCGCAGCGTGCGATGACCTCGGCGGCCTTGGTCTCGTTGATGTCGACGAAGGCGACGCGACTTCCCTGGGCAGCGAACTGCTGCACGAGCGCAGCGCCGATGCCATCGGCGCCTCCGGTGACAAGGACAGTTCGATCAGTAAGTGATGGGTACGACGCATACGAAACCATGACGCCAAGCTAGAACCCGGCCGTCACAGATGCTCGCTGCGCTACGGGATTCTGTGTTCGTTCTTGGCGAGCTGCTGGCGTCGCCGCTCAGGGATGAACAGGGCGATCGCAATCACCGGCAGATGCAGCGTGAACGCGCCGAACCAGCCGAGGATGCTCTGGAACTGCAGGCCTCGGAAGAGCACGAAGAAGACGGTGTGCACCGATGCGGTTACTGCGGCAACCGGCGCGGCTTGCGTCAGTACGAACCGAGTCATCTCGGTCCGGGGGAACATCACCAGATCGGCGATCAAGAGCACGAGCCACACGACGGCCGATAGCCCGACAGCAGCGATCACCCGATCGGTGCGCATCGGCCCGGCCTCGGCCATCTCGAAGAGGCATGCGCCGGCGATGGTGACGGCCAGGCCGAGCCAGGCCAGGTCGACCATGCGCAGCTGGGCAAGCTTGGGTGGCAGCTCAGTCATGACCCGGTCGCGTTCCTGTGGCGAAGCAGCGAGGGGTCATTGCAAGATGGTAGCTGGGCCCCGAAGAGCGAACCAGAGGGGCCTCGTCGGAGGATTCGTATCGCCCGTACCCGCATGCCAAGGTGGCGTATGTCGTTGGAGCTGTTTGATCTGACCGGGGACGTCGCCGTAGTGACGGGCGCCGGCCGTGGAATTGGCGAGGGAATCGCCAAGGTGCTCGCCGGAGCAGGTGCTGCGGTCGTGTGTGCGGCCCGGCGCACCGACGAGATCGAACGGGTCGCAACCGAGATCCGAGACGCAGGCGGCAAGGCCATCGCCGTCTCCACCGATGTCACCGACGATGCCGCGGTCGAAGCGCTCGCGCAAGCTGCTGTCGATGAGTTTGGCCGGCTCGACATCTGGGTCAACAACGCCGGTGGCTCACCGATCCAGGCCAAGCTGGTAAAGCTCGACCGGGCCGAATGGGATCGCACCTTGTTGCTGAACCTGACGGCGGTGTGGGTGTGCTCGTCGGTCGCGGCCCGGGTCATGGAAGACGGCGGTCGGATCTTGAACATCTCGTCGCGAGCCGCCGACCAGACCGTCGTCGGCAGCGGGCACTACGCGGCCGCCAAGGCGGGCGTGAACTCGCTCACCAAGACCATGGCCAAAGAGCTCGGCCCTCGTATCCGGGTGAACTGCATCATGCCCGGGGCGGTGCCGACCGAGATCATGATGGAGGCGCTCCGGCTTGGCGACGATGATTTGCCGCAGCTCGAAAAGGCGCTCCGTCTGCCCGCCGGACGACTCGGCACGCCGACCGACCTCGGCGCCGCGGCGCTGTATCTGTGCTCACCGGGTGCCTCGTGGGTGACCGGCCAGGTCATCGGTATCGACGGAGGTATGTGATGAGCGAAGTGACGACCCAGGTCTTGCTTGAATCCCGCCCGAGCGGTGTGCCCGCGCCCGAGCACTTCCGGCTCGAAACGACACCATGTGAGCCGCTCGAAGATGGTCAGGTGCGAGTCGACGTGGCTGCGCTCGGCATCGACGCGTTCATCCGCACGGCGTTGAACGAGGGCAGCTTCCACCGCAACGTGCCGGTCGGCGGCCTCGTGAGCGCCCTCGGCGTCGGCGTCGTGACCGAGAGCCGGTTCGACGGACTCGAGGCAGGCGCCGAGGTCTTCGGTCCGATGGGTGCCCAGACCATCGCCACGCTCCCCGGTGCCGCCCTCCAGACCATCGACGCGACCGACGTCGGGATCTCGGCCCACCTTGGTGCGCTGGGTCTTTCGACGGGTGTGACTGCGTATGCGGGCATGCAGGTCATCGGCCAGCCCAAGCCGACCGACACCGTCGTCGTGACGGCCGCGGCCGGAGCCGTCGGATCTGTCGCCGCCCAGATCGCCCGCATCGCGGGCGCGCGAGTCATCGGCATCGCCGGAGGTCCGCACAAGGCGGCGTTCTTGACCGATGATCTCGGACTCGCTGCCGCGATCGATTACAAGAACGAAGACGTCGAGGCTCGCCTCCGCGAGCTGGCGCCCGACGGGGTCGACCTCTTCTTCGACAATGTCGGCAATCCGATCCTCGACATCGTGATCGACCAGATCGCCGAGCGCGCTCGCATCGTGATCTGCGGTGCCATCGCCCAATACGGGAACATGGACGCCGTCGTCGGCCCGTCGAACTACTTACGCATCCCCGAGCGGGCGGCGACGCTGCACGGCTTCACGGTCATGCACTACGCCGACCACATCCCCGAGGCCATGGAAGCACTCCGCGGGTGGGTCATCGACGGCAGCTTGACGATGCGCGAGACCGTGCTCGAAGGCATCGAAGCGTTCCCGAACGCGTTGATCACGCTCTTCAGCGGCGGCCACGTCGGCAAGCTCCTCGTCCGCCCCTAGTTGTCCCCGGCGCCAAGCCTTATCGATTGCCCCAGGTGTCGCGGTGGACGACGGTCTCGAGCGGTGGGCGCTTGGCTGGCTTGAAGTCGGTGCCGATCGAGTAGCCCATCGTGATCAGCGCACATTGCGTGACTTCGGCGTACGGGATCTCGAGGATCTCGGCGGCCTGCTCTTCGAACATCAGGTGGATCGTCGTCCACGCCGTGCCGAGGCTGCGCTCGCGAGCCGCCAGCATGAACGACCATGCGCCCGGCAAGATCGAACCAAGCATCGAGGTCGTGGCCATGGTCGGAAGACCTTCGAGGCGACCCGGCAGGCAAGGGATCAGCATGACGGGCACCCGGTGGAAGTTCTCCGCCAGGTACTCGGCTGACGTCGTGACTCGGGCCTGTTGGGCGAGGCGGTCGGTGTCGTCGCCCTGGTAGGCGGTCGCCGCGTTGCCTTCCATGTTGGCGTAGATCTCCCAGCCCTGGCGATAGAGATCAGCGAGGCCAGCGCGCTTGTCTTCGTCGGTGACGACGAGCCACTGCCACATCTGGCTGTTGGAGCCGGTCGGCGACTGGATCGCGGACTCGAGGCATTCGTCGATGACGGCCCGCTCGACTGGACGATCGAAATCGAGCCGCTTGCGAACCGCACGGGTGGTGTGCAGTACCTCGTCGACGGACAGTCCGAGCTTTTCCATGGGGCGCCTCTTTTCGTATTGAGGTCCCGACAGTACTGGGTGGGTCGTCGGCGCTCGAAAGCGCGCCGCTGGTCGGCTACTCGCGGAAGTCGAAGCAGATCTTGACGGCGCCGCGTCGGCCGGACTCGCTGGCGTGACGCAGCGCAGCCTTGTACTGGCTCAGCTTGTAGGTCGACGTGACGAGCCGTTCGAGTTCGGCTGTCTCGACCAGCTCGGTCGCGAGCGCGAACGTGTGGGCACGCGTGCCGTCGGCGAGCTCTTCGGTGCCGTAGGTGTAGGCGCCGACCATCTCGGTCTCGCGGTGCCAGAGGGGAGCGAGGTCGACTTGGACCACGCCGGGCATGCCGCAGACCACGACGCGGCCGCGAGGCCGGGTGATGGCGAGTGCGTCTTCGAGTGACGCGGAGCTGCCAACTGCGTCGATGACGACATCGGCACCGCCGCTGAGCACGGTGCCGACCATGCGGCTTCCGGTGATGCGGCGCACGGATCGGCGAACCTCGCCCGGCTCGCTGACCGTCGTCGCGCCCAACTCGGAGGCGAGGCGGCGCTGCTCGGGGTACTTCGCCGTTGCGATGATCGCTCCGGCCTCGGTGTGCTGCTTGAGCGCAGCGATGATGGTGAGGCCGATGGTGCCGGCGCCGAGCACCACCACGGTGTCGCCTGGCTGCACGCCAGCTCGCAACGCAGCATGGATGCCGCCAGCCGTGGGCTCGATCATCACGGCGGCCTCGTCACTCATGCCGTCTGGCACGACGTGGAGCTGGCTTTCGTGCGCAATCATCGAGGTCGACCAACCGCCACTGGTCGACTCGCAGCTCCCGATCTGGAGACCAGCTTCGAGGTGGCCGCCGATGAGATGGCCGTGGTCGCAGCCGTCGGCAGGGGCGGCGCCGTCGAACGGAGGTGCTTCGCCACGAGCTTCGTGGCCGAGCACGGCGTCGATAACGACGCGGTTGCCGCTCTCGGTCATTCCAACGACTTCGTGACCCATCACGAACGGGAACGACACGAGCGGTTCGAAGTAACGCGACGTGTGGCCGGACAGTGTGGAGAGGTCGCTTCCGCAGATGCCGGACAGCAACGGCGAGATGCGCTTCCAGCCAGGACCGGGGATCTCGGGCTCGTCCACGTCAGCGAGACGCAGCGGGGCGACGAGGGCTCCCGTGGTCGGGGAGAGTCGCGACGTGATCATCGCCGCGGCGTAGCGCGACTCGCGGCGTTCGAACAGCAGAGCCTTCACGACAGCGAGGGTAGTGATCCGAACGACGAATAAGGGCGCCGAAGCTGGCGCTCGGGCGGGCAGACTGTTCCGCGATGGATGCCGCCGACGGACGCGACCTACTCAGTCACGTGCTGACCGCAGACGACCCCACCGATGGATTGTGGGATCTCGTCGACACCGGTCGAGCCGAACAGATCATCCCTGAGCTTCCCGCGCTTGCGCTCGAACAGGACCCGATCCACAAGCACAAAGACGTCCTGGCCCACACGATCGCCGTGACGGCCAAGACGTCTTCTGACCTGACGCTGCGGCTCAGCGCCCTGTTTCACGACATCGGCAAGCCGAAGACGCGCCGCTTCGACGAGCATGGCGTGACCTTCCGCCACCACGAAGCCGTGGGCGCCAAGATGGCGCGCAAGCGTCTGACCGCGCTTGGGTATCCCGAAGACCTCGTCAACGACGTGACCGAGCTTGTGCGCTTGTCTGGCCGGTTCAAGGGCTACGCCGACGGGTGGAGCGACTCCGCGGTGCGTCGCTACGCCCGCGACGCCGGTCACCTGCTGGGCATGCTCAACGAGCTCGTCCGCAGTGACTGCACGACTCGCAACAAGCGCAAGCGCCTTGAGCTGCATCATCACGTCGATGAGCTTGAGGATCGCATCATTCGGCTCGCGGCCGAAGATCGCCGCAAGGCAGAGCGTCCGCTGATCGACGGCCAAACCGTCATGGAACGGTTCGATGTTGGACCGGGTCCGATGATCGGTCAGGCGCTGAAGTTCCTGCTCGAGCTCAAGCGTTCAGAGCCTGAGCTCGACCTGGCCGGCACCGAAGCCCGCCTCGACGAGTGGTGGCACTCCAACAGCTGCTCGCGTCACGGGCTCAGACAACGCCGGCTTGCAACGTTTTGGCTGCGACCCCACGAGGCGGAAGTGAAGCGGTCATAGGTGCGACCCCGTGAACCGTTGTTAGGTGCGACCCCGGAGGGTTAGTCGCCGGCGGACGCGGTCGCGCTTTCGTCGAGTTCGACGTCGAGGTTCGCATGGGCCGAGATGCCCGTGGCCTTGTTCGCTTCGGCCTCGGCAGCTTGGTCGACGGCGAGCGCCTCTGCGGCTCGGTCGTTGTCCATGATCTTGGCGAGGATCGCTTGGCCAGCCCGGTCGAAGTACTCGCGGTGGTCCTTGACGAACTGGTTCGATTCGTTCAGTCCGTCGAGCATGCCATTGAGCTTGGGCACGACGTAGCGGGCGAACAGGTCCCAGCTGCGAGTGTTCTCGGCCGGCGAGCAGAAGTCGTGGACGAAGCCGATCACCGTGCCGAAGCCACCCGACTTCTCGTACATGTCCAGGATTCGCGCGGCGACGTAGTCAGGATCGCCGATGATGTTCGGTGAGTCCTCGCCCTCGGCGAGTTCGGCGAAACACTGGTCAGCGGTGTCGTAGGCGACGCTGCCGGGTCGCATGAGGGTGCGGTGGTTGTATTCGTTGTGCCAGTGCATCAGTCCGTTCTTGGACTGCGCCTTGGCTTCGGCCATCGTCTCGCCGACGTGGAAGTTGATGACGACTCGCCAGTCGTCGCGGCTCACGGTCGTGCCGTTCTTCTCGGCTGACTCCTCAGCGAAGCTCCACTGCGTCGACAGGGCCCGCAGGCCAGCGGTCGAGGTCGAGCCGAGCGACAAGATGCCGATGCCGTACTTGCCAGCCATCGTCATGCCCGACGGGCTGATCATCGACGCAACCGCAAGCGGCAGTTCCTTTTGCACTGGAGCGTGCTGGAGCTTGGCGTCATACATCTGGAACCAGTCGCACTCGTACGTGAACCGCTCGCCGGCGAGCAGCCGTTGGAGCACGGCGACGCCTTCGTCTTGGCGATCGCGAAGCAGCATCGGATCAAGGCCAAGGGTGTGTGCGTCGGACGGCAACGCGCCG
>CALDGN010000089.1 GCA_937942965.1 uncultured Acidimicrobiales bacterium
GGCATTGGCGACGACAAGGCCGACACACCAGGCGACGAGCAAGCCAAGACCGGCGCCTTGGCCGACCGCCGCGGTTGACGCGACGAAGATCGCGATCTGGGTCGGGCTTTCGATGCCGACGCCGTGCAACATGCCGATGCCACTGGCGACGCCCAGGCTCGACGAGCCGTTCGCTGCGGTGGGCAGGTCGGCGCGGTGGGTGTGGCGATGGCTGTGCGAGTGCCCGTGACGGTTCCGCCCAAATCGGGAGCCGCCGACCCGTGCCGGTTCGCGAACATCGACGCTATCGGCCGACTCGTGGGCGTGATCGTGGGCCGGGCTGCTGTCGTGGGTTAAGTCACCGTCGTGCTCGTGCGAGTGGTCGTGTTCGACCTCGATCGCACGGCGGCCGCCGAGATTGCGGACCTTGCGCAGGCCAGCGAACGTGCCGTCGAAGACGAGCATCCAGCGGCTGCGCAGGCGGAAGTCATCGCCTTGGCGGCGCATGTCGATCAGCACCCAGATGCCGAGGAAGAGCAGCGTCGCGCCGACGACTCGACCCATCCACACATCGAGCGACTCAGGAATCGTTGCTTCGAACAAGATGATGAGCGCACCGAGCACCAGAACGACCACGGCGTGGCCAAGCGCGTACCAAAGCGACAACATGAACCCGCGCTTGCGGCTCTCGGTTGTGCTGGTCAGATCGGCGATCGCGGCGATGTGATCGAAGTCGACGCCGTGCCGCAGGCCAAGCCCAAATGCGGTGAGGAGGAGTCCGAGCGTCATGCGCATCGCACCGTAGCGGCCGACTACGGGTCACCGGGAAGCCCACCGCTTCTCACCGGCGAGGTGCGCAGAGCTACGTTGGCGCGATGTCAAAGATTTCACTCATCGCAAAGCTGACCTGTGCCGAAGGCAAGAACGCTGACTTCGAAGCAGCCCTCGGTGACATGATCACCGCCAGCAACGAAGAAGCCGGCCTCGAGATCTACTCGGCGCACCGCGTCAACGATTCCGACACCTACTTCTTCTTCGAGCTCTACACCGATGGCGAAGCACTCGCCGTCCACGGCAAGGGCGACCGCATGAAGTCGGCGATGAAGGCCATCGGCGCCTTCATGGGTGGAGCTCCCGAGGTCAGCGTGATGACGCCGATCGTCGCCAAGGGCCTGGACATCTGAGTTGAGCTACACGCCCGCGCAACGGTCATTGCAAGAAGAGCAGAACTCGGTCGAACTCGCCGACGCACTCGATGCCACGATCATCGTCGAGGAACTCGACGAGCGAGCGGTCGAGTTCATTGGTTCTCGGGACTTCTTCTTCTTGTCGACGGTGACTGGCGAGGGCGAACCGACGGTGTCGTACAAGGGCGGTGGGCGTGGCGTAGTCCACGTCGCCGACCCCACGACGCTGCTCTTCCCCAGCTACGACGGCAACGGCATGTACCTGTCGATGGGCAACATCGCCGACACCGGCAAGATCGGCCTGCTGTTCATCGACTTCGAGACGCCGCATCGTGTGCGGGTGCAGGCGTCGGCTTCGTTGTCGACCGAGGCGGACGATCTTGCCCACTTCCCCGGCGCGGAGATCGTGGTACGAGCCTCGATCGATCGAGCGTTCGTGAACTGCGGTCGTTACATCCACAAACACACCCGCGTCGAGGACTCGCCATACGTTCCCGACGAGGCCGGCGACGCGCCGGTCCCCGCGTGGAAGCTGATCGACATCATGCAGCCGGTGCTCGGTCCCGAGGTCCAGGCGGAGGTCGAAGCCGCGGGCGGCACGATCGATTACGACGAGTACGCGCAGCGGATGGCCGAAGGCCGCCCCTAGTCCACTCGATGATTCCGCGTCTCGCTACTGGCGATCCGAACCTGGCGTCAGCGATCACGCATGCGCTCGATGAGCAGGGCTGCTGCGTCATCGAAGGCGCGGCAACCGGCGAGACGATGGATGCGATCGCGGTCGAACTCGCGGAGCACGGTGACGTCGCCTCGGTGGGCGCCAGTTCGTTCGAGGGCCACCACACTCGACGGACCGGAGCTCCGCTGCCCCGATCGGCGACGTTCCGTTCGATCGCCCTGCACCCGGCGGTGCTCGCGGCGGGCGATCACGTGCTCGGGCACGCGTCGACGTGGCGCTACTCGGCGGCCGAGTACATCGAGATTGGCCCCGACGAGACACCGCAGCGATTGCATCGCGACGCGTGGAAGTACGACATGGTCGACTTCGGCTTCGAGGTCGAGCTCAACGGCATGTGGGCCATCACCGACTTCACCGCGGCAAACGGCGCCACCCGGCTGGTGCCCGGAAGCCACCGGTGGCCGCACGACGCACGCCCGGACCGAGACGACACGGTGCCCGCCGAGATGGAGCAAGGCTCGCTACTGCTCTACACCGGCATGCTGTTCCACGGCGGCGGCCAGAACACGACCGACACCTGGCGCAAAGGTCTCTCGCTGCAGCACGCAGTCGGTTGGCTGACCCAATCGACGAACCAGTTCCTGGAGTGCCCGCCCGCCGACGTCGCCGATTGGCCCGACGAACTGCTCCGCTTCATCGGATACACGAAGACCGGCAACGGGCTCGGCTACTGGCGCGACAGCGAAGACCCGCTGAGCGCGGTGCACCCGGATCGTGACTTCGCCAAAGGCTGGGCCACCCAACGCCGAAATTGAGGCAGTTTGGGGGTGAGTGATGCCCCCAAACCCCATCAATTTCGCTAGGCGAGGGCGGCGTAGGCGGCGGTGATCAGGTTGAAGCTGCGGAGGTCACCGGCCAGGCCGTCCTGCATGTCGTTCATCATGTACGAGATCGTCATGTTGCGGTCGGTGTCGACGACGATGGCCGAACCACCCCAACCGCCCCAGTAGGCAATGCGTCCTTCGGGAAGATGCGGTGCGCCTTCGGACGGCATCGCGTAGCCCATGCCGAATCGGACCGGCAGCTGCAGCACCAGGTCGGTGCCGTACGCCTGCTCGTCGAAGATGAGGTCGATCGTTTCGGGCGACAGAAGCTTGACGCCCTGATGCTCGCCACCGTTGGCCACGATCGCCTGGATGTTTGCGACCGATCGAGCGTTGCCGTGACCGTTGGCAGCACCGATCTCTGCCTGGCGCCACTCGGTCGTCCACGCCACGCTGGCCTCGGGGGCGGGCCCGGTGAAGACCTTGATCGCCACGTGGTCGGGGTCGAGCGCCGCCAAGTCCATCAGCCCTGCGGCCGGCGGTGGGGGAATCACGTTGGCGACTCGCCCGAACTCGGACTCGGCCAAGCCGATGTGGAAGTCGGCGCCGAGCGGACCGGCGATGTCTTCGCGGAAGATCGTGCTCAACGGTCGGCCGTCGATACGACGAAGCACTTCGCCGATGAGATGACCTTGGTTGAGTGCGTGGTAGCCCGAGGCAGTACCGGGCTCCCACCATGGCGCTTGCTGGGCGAGCTTGTCGGCCGACGCGATCGGGTCGTAGATGTCCTCGACCTCGATCGGCTGGTCCCACGCGGCCACGCCGCTCGTGTGCCCGAACAGCATGCGAACCGGGATGTCGGCTTTGCCGTTCGCCGCGAACTCGGGCCAGTACTCAGCGACGGGCGCGTAGAGATCGAGCTTGCCCTGCTCGACGAGCGTCAACGCGGTGAGGAAGGTCATCGTCTTGGTCGTCGACCAGACGTTGGTGATGGTGTTCTCTTCCCACGGCGTGGTCTTCGCCTCGTCGGCGTAGCCACCCCAAATATCGAGCACGGTCTCGCCGCCGAGCGTGACGCACACCGACGCGCCGACGTCTCGGCCAACCGCATCGTCGGAGTCGAGGGTCGAGCGCAACAGGTCAGCCATCGGCTCGAAGCGACTATCGGTAACGGTTCCTTGGATCTCTGCCATACCGCGATGGTGTCACCCTTACCCCCTGAACACGAAGACCGAGTGCGAGACTTGTTTGCATGACCATCACCGAGGCCCCGATGAGTGTCACCGAGATCGAAGCTGAGCGTTTGCATCGCAAGCGCCAGGTCGCGCTTGGCTACCGGATCTTCGCGAGCCTGCGATGGGGCGATCTCGGCGACGGGCACATCACCGCCCGAGACCCCGAGCTCACCGACCACATGTGGCTGCTCAAGTACCCGACCGGGTTCGAGCGGGCGACCATCGATGACCTCGTGCTCGTGCGCCCAGACGGATCGGTCGTCGGTGACGAGCCGATCAACATGACGGCGTACCACATCCATCATCCGATCCACGACGCTCGCCTCGACGTCGTTGGCGTCGCCCACACGCATACCGCGTGGGGAACACCCTTCTGTGCGACCGGTCGGCCGATCCTGCCGATCACGCAAGAGGCGTGCAACTTCGTCGACGACTGGGCCTTCTTCGATGACGAGGAAGTCCAGGTCCTCGGCACCGCCGGTGGTGCACGGATCGCTGAGGCACTTGGCGACAACCGGGCGGTACTGCTTCGTAGCCACGGGTTGCTGACGGCGTGCGCATCGGTCGGCGAGACGATCGCAGCGTTCGTGATTCTGGAGCGTGTGTGCGAAGCGTTAATGAAGGTGCCCGACGCGCCCGGCATCAGCGACGAAGCAGCCCGCATCGCTCGCGAGGATCTCTACCGTCACCGCGCCCTCGACACGGCGTTCGACTTTTTGGTGAGTCGCCACGTGGGCGACCCGGCGGTCGTTGGCTGAGAGAAGCCGAGCGGGCCGATCCACACCGGGGAGAGGTGACCGACCCGCTCGGGTGGTGGGCCAGCGGCAGGGCCCAGCTGCGAACCGGTAAGGGGTACCGGCCCGCAGCAGTTCGAATCGACGGTTTAGGCGGCGATGCCGTTGGCGACAGCCGCAACGTCGGCGGCTCGGAATCGGATGTGACCACCGAGGTCATAGGCGGGCAGCAGGCCCCGGTTCACCACATCGAGCAGGGCGTCAGCGCTGAGTTGCAGCTGCAGTCCGGCCTCGACCGGCGTGAGCATGTCGATCGTCAGCGCAGAAGCGCAGTTCGGCCCGGTGTGCGGCGGCTGGCTTGGTGCTGGCAGGGTTTGGGTCGTCATCGTTGGGGTCCTCCCGTAGTGGTTGGATGCCACGATCGCGAGTCGCTTCTCAAACACTTCCCACCCACTTCCCAGGTTGCGAACTCTGTTTCCCAGGTGCCGCGATCGGCTTGATTCCAACGTTTCCCACCCACTTCCCAAACCAACTTCCTCACCGCGCTGGCGCCGCCTACCGTGCAGCGCATGAAGTTCTCCGTCTGGCCGAATCCCGGCCGTCCCACCGATGAAACCCTCGAGCTCGCGAAGCTGGCCGATTCGCTCGGCTGGTTCGGGTTCTGGTTCGCCGACCACTACATGCCGAACACCGGCAGCGAGGACATCGAACCGGGCGACGTCCACGAGGTGTGGTCGGTGCTTCCCGCCGTCGCAGCCGTGACCGAGAACATCCGTGTCGGGCCGCTGGTGTCACCGACCTCCGTGCATCACCCGGCGGTGCTCGCCAACCGTGCGGCCACCCTCGACCACATCTCGCATGGACGCTTCGTCCTTGGTCTCGGCGCCGGCTGGCAGATCAACGAGCACAAGGCCTACGGCATCGAACTCGAAGCACCCAAGACGCGCGTCGATCGCTTCGAGGAAGCAATCCAGATCACTCGCTCACTTCTGGACGAGGACCGCACGACCTTCGAGGGCACGCACTACTCGATCATCGATGCGCCTTCGGATCCGAGCCCGGTGCAAGACACGTTGCCCATCGTCGTCGGAACCGCTGGCCCGCGCATGTGTCGCATCACCGCCCGCTATGCCCAGGAGTGGAACACCTGGGGCGCACCAGCCCTCGCGGCCGAGAAGCGTCAAATCTTCCTGACCGCTTGCGACAAGGTCGGCGTCGATCCTGCGACCAAGCACATGTCGACCCAGGCCCTGTTCGTCCTTACCGAGGATCAGGACGCCATCGACAAGGCGCTGAACGGACCGATGGGTGACCGCACTGTCGCTGGCTCCGACGAGTTCATCATCGACGCGATCGGGCAGTACGCCGCCGACGGCTTCGACGAGCTGATCGTCCCCGACTTCACCCTCGGCGCAACCGCCGAGGCCCGCCGCGAGGCCTACGAGCGCTTCACCGCGGACATCATCCCGAACTGCTGACGGTCGCCGTGCAACGTTTTGGCTGCGACCCCAAAACGTTGTGAGGCCGGGTGTGAGTGTCAGACACCGCACCTGCGTCGCACTTGGACGGCGCGCCAGAGAGTTTCGAGCGCAGCAAGAAACTCGGTACGTGAGGAGCGTTAGCGAGGCGGGACGACTTCGTAGCCGGGCTCTTCGGGTTCGTCGTCGGTCATCTCGGCCGGGAACCCAGGAGCCAGGATCTCGAGCCCGGTCGCGTCTTCGAGACGGCGGATGATGTTCGGCGACAGCTCGCGTGAGCCGTAGCGATCCTCGCCGTCTTTGAAGATCTCGCACAGCAGCGGCGAGACCTCGAGCGGCACCTCGTGACGCTCGGCAATCTCCTGGAAGATGCCGATGTCCTTGCTCACGAGATCCATCGTGAAGTTGATGTCGCGGCTGCCGTTCAAGATGACCTGCGACTCGGTCTCGTGCACGAACGAGTTCCCCGACGAAATGCGGATGGCCTCGTAGGTCGTGTTCAGGTCCATGCCTGCGGCCTTGGACACTGTCAGCGCTTCGGCGAGCGTCACGAGGTTCGCGGTCGCCAAGTAGTTCGTCATCACCTTGAGCATCGACGCGGACCCGAGCTCACCGGTGTGCAAGATGCGGCGACCCATCGTCGTGAGGATCGGAAGGGCCCGCTCGAAGGTCTCCCGTTCGCAGCCCGCGAAGATCGCGATGTTGCCGGTGGCGGCGCGGTGGCAACCGCCCGACACGGGGCAGTCGATTGGCTCGCCGCCCGCATCGGCAACGAGTGCGCCGAGACGCCGGACCTCGGCCTCGTCGGTCGTGCTCATCTCGGCCCAGATCTTGCCGGGCTGCATGGCTTCGAGAATGCCGTCGGCGCCCGTGACGACCGCGTCGCTAATCGTCGGGCTGGGCAGGCACGTGATCATCATGTCGACCTGCTCAGTCATGGCCGCTGGCGACTCGCCCCAGTGAGCGCCAGCGTCAAGCAGAGGCTGGGCCGCAGCCTGGTCGAGGTCACGCACGGTCAGGTCGACGCCGTTGCGCAACAGGCTGCCAGCGAGCTTCGCGCCGACGTTTCCAAGTCCGATAAATCCGAGTTTCACATCGCGGACTGTAGGACGATTTGGAGCGCGCGATGAGCACTGATTTCGCACCCGTCGTGACGCCGATTCACAACCCACTGTGGCGATTGTCACGTGTGACGCGTGCACCGTTCCCTGGAGGACGTAATTGCACGTGCCGATGGTTGACTCCTGCAACCCCCCGACAGCTCTTCACGCTGGAGTTCATCATGATCATTGGTCTTCGCTTTCCTGCTCGTCGCAAGATTGCCGCTCGCCCTGCACCGACACGACCGTTCATGGACCCGAACATGGCTGCGCTCCGAGCAGCTGTTGGCCCTGGCTATCAGGTCGGTCTGAGCGAATCCGTTGTTCGCCAGGCCGTACGACGCTGAATCCTTCGCCCGAATAGAGTCCGAGTCGTGGCATCGACCCGATTTGGACACCTGCTACTGGCATTGGCGGTACTGCTCGCTTCGGCGTGCAGTACTGACGCGTCCTTCGGCGAAGACCTTTGGGTCGCCGACAACTATGTGTTCTGCAACGAGTTCGACGAACCCGAACGCCAGTGCATGCTCGTGTCGCACAGCGAGTTCGACTTGTACCGCCACATCGAAGGCGACATCGAAGGCTTCACCTACGAAGAGGGCACGGCGTATCACCTGCGAGTTGAGCGCACGAACGCGTCCTCGTCCGACGCTGAGCCCACGTACCGCCTGCTCGAGATCGTGAGCGCCGAGGAGGAGTGAGCATGCGGCGGGAACGGTGGCGGCTCATCGCTACCGCAGCCTTCGTGGCGATCCTGCTCTCCCCTGCGATTCGACCCGGCGATGGCGTTCCGCTGTCGTCGTATCCGATGTACGCATCGCCCCGCTCGGGCGAAGTCGAGTTCGTCGTCGCACATGGCCTGACTGCGAGCGGCGAAGCCGTGCCGCTGCGCATCACCGTGGTTGCGGGAACCTCGGACCCGCTCATCGCCGAAACGTGGTTGCGAGGCGAGGTCATTGCCGGGCGAAGCGTCGCGTTGTGCCAAACGGTCGCTGAACGGATCGAAGCACCTGAGATCATCGAAGTCGAGGTTCGGTCCGAACGTCACGACGTCGTCGCCCAGGTCCAAGGTCGCTCGTCGCTGCTCGAGGCCGAGACCGTCGCGCGGTGTCCTGTCGGCGTTGAGCCCACATGAGCGGGCAGCGTCCGAGCAAGCAAGTGGAGCCGAGCAAGCAAGTGGGACCGAGCGAGTGGATCGACGGGATGGCCCAGTGGCTCAGTACCCCTGCGCCGGCCGAACGCCTCGGACTGCTGCGGATCGCCATCTCCGGATTCGTGACCATCTATCTGGCAGCGACCGCAGCCGAGTTCAGTCGGCTCGCGACGACGCCTAAAGCGGCCTTCGACCCGGTGGGGCTGGCCCGGCTCCTGAACGAACCGCTGTCGAGCGAGCTCGTTTGGGTCGGGTTCGCGCTGCTCTTGGGGCTCGGCGCGCTCGCAACCGTCGGCTGGCGATACCGGATCGTGGGGCCGCTGTTCGGCCTGGGCGTTCTGGCATGGACCAGCTACCACTCGTCGTGGGGTCAGCTGTTGCACTTCGAGCATCTGTTCACGCTTCATCTGCTGGTCCTCGGCTTCGCCCCGGCGGCCGATGCCGTCGCGGTCGACGCACGACGAACGCCGGCACCGACCGACAATGTTCGCTACGGCTGGCCAGTCCGCTTGCTCGCGATCGCGACCGTCACCACGTACTTCTTGTCGGGGCTCGCCAAACTTCGCCACACGGGCGTCGCGTGGTTCGACCCAGACACGCTTCGCAATCACATCGCGTACTCGGCGTCGCGTATCGATCTCGTCGGCGGGCCGACACCTCCGCTTGCTCGCATCGTGGTTGACCGGAGTTGGCTGCTCGCGCCGATGGCAGCTGCGGGACTCGCCGTCGAGTTGGGCGCTCCGCTCGCGCTCGCATGGCGGCGCTTCCGGAACTGGTGGCTCGGTTCGGCCATTCTCTTCCACCTCGGGACCGCGGCAACGATGCTCGTGTTCTTCGGCTACCGAGGGCTCGGCGTCGGCTTGTTGCCGCTCCTTCCGGTGGAGCGGGCGAAGGTCGCGTGGGAGACCCGCCGGGCGTAGTGTGCGGCCATGACCGAACCAGCGGCGGGACCCGAGCCGACGCCAATCGAGCGTCGATCCTGGTTGACGTTGCTCATCACAGCAACGGCCGGGTTCATGGTGAGCCTCGAGATCACGGTCATCTCGCTCGCGTTCCCCGAGATCCAGGACACGTTCGACGCATCGCGTTCGACGCTGTCGTGGATCTTCACTGCATACAACATCGGCGTCGCCGCACTGCTGCTGCTGGCTGGCTGGGCCGCCGATCGGTACGGCCGCAAGAAGCTGTTCCTCGCCGGCCTGTTTGTGTTCATGCTCGGGTCGTTGGCATCCGGGCTCAGCGTCGACCCGTCGACGCTCATTGCGTCACGCGTCCTGCAGTCGGTCGGAGGGGCGATGCAGTTCCCGGCCGGTCTTGCGTTGCTCTTGCCCGCGTTCCCGCCCGAACGGCGAGGCATGGCAGTTGGCATCTGGGGCGCGACCGGCGCACTCGCCGCTGCGCTCGGCCCGACGATCGGCGCAATCCTCATCAACGCGTTCGGCTGGCGCTCGGTGTTTCTCGTGAACGTGCCGGTGGCTCTGTTCGCGATCGCCGCCGGCGCCGCCATTCTCCAAGAATCACGATCTGAGGATCTGCCCGACCGGGTCGACCCGATCAGCGTGCCGATGGCCTCGATCGGAGTCGGCCTGCTCGTGCTCGCCATTGCCCAGACCGAAAGCTGGGGCTTCGTGAGCGTGCCGACCTTGCTCACGGTCCTCGGCTCGGCCGCACTGCTGTGGCTGTTCGTGCATCGGTCACGTACCCATCCAGCACCGTTGTTCGATCTGGCGCTGATGAGGATCCGTTCGTTCTCGGTCGCCCAGGTCGGCACCATGTTCTTCTGCGCCGCGTTCTTCGGTTGGTTCGTCGTATTGCCCACGTTCCTGCTCGACTGGTGGGGCTACTCGGTCGTCAAGACCGGCTTGGCACTGTTCCCCGGACCTGCCCTCGCCGCATTCGTCAGCCCGACCGTTGGCCGAATCGCCGACGCTCGCGGCGTTGGACCGGTCCTGGCGGTCGGCGGCTTCTCCGGCGCACTTGGGCTTGGGTGGCACTTGCTGTTCACGGGCGAAGAGCCGAACTACATCGTTGGGCTGCTCATCCCGAGCTTGTTCGTTGGGGTCTCCGCGGGCTGCAGCTTCGCCATGCTCGTCGCGGCCTCGATGCGAGACATTCCGCCGCATCGGTACGGCATGGCCGGCGCCGGACGCACCACCGCGTTTCAGCTGGCCGTCGCGCTGGGCATTGCGATTGGCGCAGCCGTTGTCGGCGATCCCGACACCGTCGGCGAAGCACTCTCGGCCTACCGCCTGAACTGGATCCTGGTGATGATCTTCTTCATCGCCCAGGGCGTGCTGTTCGCGACGCTCTATCCGGCCAAGCCACCCGAAGCCAGCGCCCGCACCTCAACGACAGGTTGAACCTTCCAACCCTCAAGGGTCTGACCCCAAACCCTCAAGGGGTCTGACCCCAGCGATTGTTGACAATCGATGTGGGTGGCACACTCGGCGGTGTGAGCGATGCATCGACCAGTGAACGAACAGGGGTGCCCACTGACTCCACGGGGGTCCGCTGCATGGTGATGCGCGGTGGGTCCTCGAAAGGCGCCTACTTCGTCGAAGCAGATCTGCCGGCCGATACCGACGTCCGCGATGACCTCTTGCGGCGCGTGATGGGCACGCCAGACCCACGCCAGATCGATGGCATCGGCGGCGCACACCCCCTCACGAGCAAGGTCGCGATCGTTGCGGCGAGCGAGCGGGACGATGTCGACATTGACTATCTGTTCCTGCAGCTCGGCGTCGATCAGCCCACCGTCAGCGATCGCCAGAACTGCGGCAACCTCCTCGCCGGCGTCGCGCCGTTCGCCATCGAACGCGGCCTCGTCATGGTCGATGCCACGGCCGAGGCCGCCGAGCTCCGCATCTTGATGCGCAATACAGGCGCGATCGCCACCGCAACCGTTCCCGTCACCGGCGGCCGCCCCGTCTATGCCGGTGACACGGCGATCAGTGGCGTGCCAGGCACTGCGGCCGCGATTCGGCTCGACTTCGAAGACGTCGCCGGCGGCTCCTGCGGTGCGCTTCTTCCGACCGGCAACACCGTCGATGTCATCGATGGTGTCCGCTGCACCTTGATCGACAACGGCATGCCGGTCGTCGTGATGCGCGCCGATGAGCTCGACATCGCCGGCGATGAGACGCCCGCCGAGCTCGAGGCCAACGACACGTTGCGCCGCCGGCTCGAATCGATTCGCCTCGCCGCGGGTGAGCTGATGCAGCTCGGCGACGTGACGGATACGACCGTGCCGAAACTGACGATGGTGTCGCCGCCGAAGGAACTCGGCGCTGCACTCACCACCCGCACCTTCATTCCGCATCGCTGCCACGACGCCATCGGGGTGCTCGGCGCTGTCTCGGTCGCCACCGCCGCGCTCCTTCCTGCGACGCCAGCGGCCGAGGTCGCACTCGTCAGCTCCGAAGACTCGGTGGTGCTCGAGCACCCGACGGGCACGTTCGAAGCTGCCGTCACCGTTTTGCCGTCAGCAACGGGACCCGTTGTGGAACGGGCTGGCATCATTCGCACCGCCCGCAAGCTGATGGACGGCACCGTCTTCCCTCGCACAACCCCGACAGACCACGAGCAGGCCGAGGAACAATGACATCGAATCGCCCATGGACGAACCCGATCCACGACCCGCTCCCCGAGCCCACGGTCGCCGGTCCGAACCCGTCGGCATCGACGCCGACTCGGATCACCCCTCCGCCCAACGCGTGCGACGCGCACTGCCATGTGTTCGGCCCGGCAGCTAGCTTCCCGTTCTCGCCCGCCCGGAGCTATACGCCACCGGACTCGGGCATCGACGACTTCGAGCGTCTGCAATCCACGCTTGGACTCAGCCGAGCCGTGTTCGTCCAAGCGAGCTGCCACGGCACCGACAACGCCGCCATGCTCGATGCGATCGACCGAGGCGATGGGCGCTACGCCGGCGTCGCGATGATCGACGACACCTACAGCGATGACGACCTGCGCATGCTCCACGACCATCGGGTCCGAGGCACACGGTTCAACTTCGTCGCCCACCTTGGTGGCCGTCCCGACCTCGATGTGTTCTGGAAGCTCGTGCACCGCGTTGAGCCGCTCGGCTGGCACATCGTGTTGCACTTCGACGCCAAAGACCTACCCGATCACGCCGACCTGCTCGATGCTCTGCCGGTGCCCTATGTGATCGACCACATGGCACGAGTTCCAGCGACCGATGGCATTGACCAAGAGCCGTTCCAGTACCTGTTGGACCTCATGCGAACCGACGAGAAGTGCTGGGTGAAGATCAGCTGCGCGGAGCGTCTCACCGAGGGGCGGGTAGCGCCGTACGACGACGTCGTGCCGTATGCCCAAGCGCTCGTCGCAGCCGCGCCTGACCGGATTCTGTGGGGCACCGATTGGCCGCACCCGAACCTCAAGGTCATGCCCGACGAAGGCCATCTCCTGGACCTGCTCGTCGACATGGTTCCCGACGAAGCGACCAGGAATCAGATTCTCGTGGACAACCCCGCTCGCCTCTACCCCTTCGACTGAGCGCCATCTCGCCGCCGGACACGCTGACCACGCGCCCGCTTGACCCCCTACGGTCGTGGCGTGGGGGCGTTGAAGACAACCGAACCTGGCTGGGCCGGCCGAGGCTGGTTACGCGCGTCGGCTTCACGCACCATCGCTGCATCGTTCAGCGGGCGCTTCTCGCTGAACCTGTTCGGTTGGCTGGTTGCGCCGTACTCACTAGGCCAGACGCTCGGACTGATGTGGTCAGAGTTCCGGAGCGCGCTGAAAGGACTCGATCGAGTCGTGACCGCTCGACAGGACACAACAGGATGACGATGGAAGTTCGACAACTGTCCGGCGCCGTGGGTGCCGAAGTCCGCGGCATCGATCTCGCCGACCCAACACTCGACCTGGCCCCGATCGACGCACTGTTCGCCGAACACCACGCACTGTTCTTCGTCGACCAGCAACTAACGCCACCGGACCTCGTCCGGTTCATGCGCCACTTCGGCGAACCCCTGATCCACCCCTATTTGAAGAGCCTGCCCGAAGCGCCGCAGGTCCATGAGCTCCGCAAGACACCCGAGGACGAGGTGAACTTCGGCAACCTGTGGCACACCGACTTCACCAATCTCGCGCTGCCGTCGCTCGCCAACGCGCTGTACAGCATCACCGTGCCGACCCACGGTGGCGACACGCTCATCGCCAGCACCTGCGCAGCGTTCGAAGCGCTGTCCCCTGGCATGCAAACGATGCTGCGAGGACTCAACGCTGTGCATGGCTTCTCGGAGCGATACAAGCGTGACCTGGCCGACCAGAAAGCTCGCAAGGCCGAAGTCGCTCGTGACGATGACGACAGCAGCGACTACGTCGACACCGAGCTCGAGGTGCTGCATCCAGTCGTCCGCGTCCATCCGCCGACGGGTCGCGAGGCGATCTATGTGAATCCCGGTTTCACCCTACGGTTCGAAGATATGACCGCCGAAGAGAGCGCTCCGTTGCTGCAGTTCCTATACCGCCACTGCGAGCGGCCCGAGTTCGGGATGCGCTATTCGTGGCGGGCGAACACGCTCGGCATCTGGGACAACCGTTCGACGCTGCACTACGCAAGCAACGACTATCCCGGCCAGCTCCGGGTCATGCAACGGCTCGTGGTTCTCGAAGCCAGCGCCCCCGCAGCGAGCGAGCGATCCACGGCATGACCGAACCAACGCCCCTCCCCGCACCGGATCCAGGCGACCGCGTCGACGCGCTGCGCGGCGGCATTCCCCGATGGGCGCTGGTGATCCTGGCGTTGGCCGGCGCCTGCATACTGTTCTTTCTCATTCGGCCGTTGCTCTTCCCGAGCTACTTCATCCCGTCCCAGCAATGGCGCCAACGATTGTCGAAGGTGACCGCGTGATGGGCCGCACCTTCTCAACGAACCCCAGCCGAGGCGATGTGATCGTCTTCGACGCCACCCAGGTGAGCTCGGCTGGATCGGGCAAGGTGATCAAGCGGGTGGTCGCGACGGGCGGCGAGACAGTCCAGTTCCGCGAGGGATCGGTCTACGTCGACGAGCTCGAAATCTACGAGCCGTACCTCGCCGAGCCGAATGCGACCCGATCCCGGTCGCTGTCGATCCCACGGTGTGACGGCACCCCTGCGACGGATCGCTGTGTTGTGCCCGACGGGCATGTGTTCGTCATGGGCGACAACCGTGTGAACTCACAGGACTCTCGGGTCTACGGCCCGGTGCCAATCGATGCCATCGAGGCCAAGATCTTCATGAAGGTCATGCCATTCGGCGACATCGCCGGCCTCTGACCAACCGGCAGAGATAGTCGGGCTACTCGTCGGGCCAGGTGCGCAAGGTCTCGATGACCGAGCCCAGGTGCATCTCCATTGCCTCGCTCGCGGCGTCGGCACTACCGGCAACGATCGCGTCGATAATCGCTTGATGCTGTTTGAGGGACTGCTCGGCCCGGCCCGGAAGCGACGACAGCCGGTAGCGGTGCTGGGCGCCCCGGTTGCGCAGGTGGGCAACGAGATGCGCGGCGACTGCATGTCCACTGATCTCTCGCACGAACCGATGCAGCGCACCGTTCAAGACCGAGTACGCGCCGAGGTCGCCGGCCTCGACCGCGGCGGCCATGTCGGCCCCGATCCCGCGGAGCGCCTCGCACTGCACCGGATCGGCGTGGCGAGCGGCTTCAGCAGCGATCAGCGCTTCGAGCGCGGCGCGAGCTTGGGTGATCTGGATGGCCTCGTCGATGGAGACGTCGCGCACGGTTGCGCCGCGATTGACCTCGCGATCGACCAGACCCTCGGCCGAGAGCTCGACGAGCGCGGTGCGAACCGCAAGGCGGCCGCAGTCGTATTGCTCGGTCAGCTTGAGTTCGACCAGGCGTTCACCTGGTTCAAACCGACCTTCGAGAATGTCTGCTCGTAAGTCCTCGGTGATCGAGTCGCGGCCCATCGGTTGTCCATTGTTGCGCAAACGACGGAGCGGTTCCGTGGTTCTCCGTTGTGAACGGATTTCAGGCCGGTCGCCCCAGCTACAGGTCGTCGGCCGAGTCGAGGAACTCGATGCCCATCTCGATCGCCTTGTCTCGCAACCCGTAGAAGTCAAAGCCCAGTTCGCCAGCCTCGAGTCGCGCTCGTACGCCAGCTTCTTTGGCGAGGCGAGCCTGGGTGCCTTCGAGCGCCCAGGAAGCCTCGGTTCGCGGCACCACACAAACCCCGTCGTCGTCTGCGCACACGATGTCGCCCGGGTTGATCGTCACGCCACCGAGCGCCACGGGCACGTTCACCGAGCCGGGTGTGTTCTTCACGGCCCCTTGAATCGAGACGTGGCGCGTCCAGACGGGAAACCCCATCTCGCGCAGATCGGCCGTGTCACGAACGGCCGCATCGATCACCAGGCCGCGCACCCCGTGAGCCATCAACGACGAAGCGAGCAAGTCACCGAAGCCACCGTGTGTCGACGGGGCAGTCACCGCGACGACAAGCACATCGCCGGGCTGGCAGCACTCGACAGCGGCGTGGATCATCAGGTTGTCGCCAGGATGCGAGAGCACGGTGACCGCACTTCCGCCGATGCGTGTGTCCTGCTGAATGGCTGATAGCTCGGGGCCGAGGTAGCCGCGTCGCCCAATCGCCTCGTGCACCGTCGCAGTACCTGCGGCGCCAAGTTCGTCGATGATCGCTCCGTCGGCTCGTTCAATGTTGCGGATGACGACGTGTCGGTTGCGGATCACAGGAGAGCCTCCAGGCGGGGGTAGACGCGACGAACGTTGCCCTCGAACACGAGCTGCTTGTCGGTCTCGCTGAGTGCTGAGTTGTCGATGTAGATCTTGGTGTCGTCCCAGTACTTGCCGGTCTCGGCGTTGATGCCGCGCACGGCGCCGACCATCTCGCTGGCGAACAAGATGTTGCTCGCAGGAACGACGTCGACCAGCAGGTCGATGCCGGGCTGGTGGTACACGCAGGTGTCATAGAAGATGTGGTCGAGCAGGCCGTCGAAGTCCCAGCCTGGCTGGCCTTCGACGTGTTTGTCCTGGGCCATGCCTTTGAACCGGCCCCAGTGATACGGCACCGCGCCGCCGCCATGGGGAATCACGAACCGCAGCCCGGGGAAGTCGGCCATAAACCCGGAGCTAAGTGCCTGCATGAAGGCGGTCGTGTCGGCGCCCAAGTAGTGCGAGCCAGTGGTGAAGAAGTGGTCGTTGCAGCTGGCGGAGACGTGGATCATGCCGGGCACGTCGAGTTCCTGCATGGCTTCCCACAGCGGCCACCAGTAGCGGTCGAACAG
>CALDGN010000090.1 GCA_937942965.1 uncultured Acidimicrobiales bacterium
GATGGCGTGGGCTTCGCCCAGCGGCAGGTCGAACGTGATCGACGCGGCGCAGTGGAAGATCTCGTCGCACGAAGCAGCGATGCGTTCCCACGTGGTCGTCGACCATCCGAGGTGGGCTTCTTCGAGGTCGCCTCGAATCCAGGAGACCCGCTGGCCGAGCTCGGCGGCGTCTGCCCCGAGCAGTTCGGCGAGTCGGCTGGCACCACGGCGCTGCGCGTGTTCGGTCGAGTCGGCGCGCACGGGGCACACCAGCGTGCGGTCGCTCGAGAGCAAGAGGTGTTTGACAAGTTCGCCGCCAACGAACCCGGTTGCGCCTGTAACGACCGTGTGTGTTCCACGGTCCGGGGAATCGAACGCGCCGCTCACGCGAGAGTTGTCCGCTGTCATATGTCCGCCTTGAGTTGTCTCCGTGCCAGGCGTTGTCGGGAAACAACGCCGGGTACGTCTGAGCATGACGTCTCAGCGGGCGGCCTTCTGTAACGCACCCAACGGATCGGCGGTGACGGCGGTCACCTGGCTATCTAGCCGGGTCGAACCTCGTAGAGCTCGTAGACGATGGTGCCATCGCCGGCTTGGCCAACACCGACGGCCTGGATCCGGTTGAGCCAGTCGTACTTCTCGCCGGCCTGGAACAGCGGCGCGGACACTGCCGTGCTGGTCGCGAAGTCGATGCGACCCGAGTATTCGACGTGGATGATCTCGTCGTCGTCGGTCTTGAGGGTCGCCCGCACGTCGAGCGTGCCCATCGTGCCGTCAGGGCTCACGGTCAGCCAGTCCGCCGAGGTCGGGCTGGCGAGCGTTGCGTTGAGTCGCTCGCCAGTGATCGTGACGCCGGTGACTTCGGCGACGACCCGAGTGCCGACCGGGCCGTTCTTGATGCGAAGCGACGAACCAAGCGTGGCCGACAGCGTGGCGAGTGGGACAAGTTCAGGTGCGCTCATGGCTCCACCGTCGACCATTTGCGACGGCAGAACCAAAAGCGTGCGTAGCGACGCGGTGTCAGTCGAGCGCGAATGCCTCGGCACACGGCGGGGCAGGAAGCCCGACGGTGCAGCGCGCAACCTGGAGCGCGTCGAGGATGTCGACGCCACCGCTGCCATCGAAGTCGGCCGCACCCGTAAACAGCTGGGTCGTCGCATCACCGAGCGGACACGACGCTGCCCCCGAGCGCACCTGCGCTTCGAACTGCGCAATCACCAAGGCGTCGATAATGTCGACAACGCCATCGCAGGTCACGTCGCCGGGCACGCCCACGTCTTGGCTCACCATCTCGTTCACGAACGTGCACTCGACCGTCTCGCCCGGTGCCATATCAAGCTCGACGGTCAACCCGTCGACCTCGATATCGAAGACTCGGTCGCACGAAACACTCAGATTGCGCATCGTCACCGGCAAGGTTGCCGTCACGTCGAAGTCGGTACTGGGGACGTCGACCGTCGTCGATCCAGCGCCGTTGATTGAGACTGTGTTGTCGAATGCTCGGCCGCTGAGCGCGAACGCAACGTCACCGTTGCCGGCCGCACCTCGTAGTTCGGCCGTCATCACCACCCGTGCGGGCGGGCTCGCAACGAGGGTCGCTGCACAATCGATCGAAGTCGGTGCTTCGCCCTCCGGCCACCAGGTTGAGATTCCTATCGAGCCCGAAGGACTGCGATACGGGTCGGGATCGCTGAGTCCGTCACAGCTGAGTCTCGCCAGCTCGTAGCCGACGGTGGGGTACACGACCAGATAGGTTCCGCGTGCGACGACGACCCCAACGGGTTCGCTGACGGCGACCGACTGCGGCGGCTCGAAACCCAGGCTGTAGCGCATTTCGGTGTCCGGGATTGCGCCCGACTCGCCGGGATCCAACGTCAACGTCAGCGGCACCGTCTCTGCGGGTGGATCCATTGCGATCTCGCACCGGATGGCGTCGCCTGGCTCGGCTCCGCTCACGTCGACGATCGCTGGCGCCGGACTGACGAACTGTCCAAACGACACGACACCCGATCCGTCGCATTGCGATGCGTCGAGATTTGGCACCCAGCCGAGTGGCGCGGTGAAGCGGAGCAGTACGCCGTCGATGACGCCATTCGTCGGGTCGCCAACGCCCAACGTGTGTTGGCGCGTTACGCCTTCGGGATCCCACACATCAGCTGTGGCGGTGAATCGGTCGGCGTACAGCGCCACCGGGGGCAAGGGTGTGTCATCCGTCGACACGGGAATCAGGGTGACCGTGACAGGCGGATTCGGCCGGTCGTAGGAACTCACCGTGCAGGTCAGGTCGGTGTCGGTGAGGTCGAACTCGGCGAACCCGATCGCCGGGTTCGGTCGAGAGGTTGGTGTCTGGTCGCAGATCAGGTCGCGAAAGCGACGGTTCGGGCCGACATCGAAGTAGAGCCGCGTTGTTCCCGCAGGTACGTCGAAGGTCGCCGTGCCATCAACGCGGTAATCGAAGGTTGGCGTGATCGAGATCAGCCGGACATGGACGTCGAGCATTTGTCCTGCGTCGTCCACGATCGTCACCGACGACTTCGCCGGATCAGATGTCGTCGAGGCGCATTCGATCGCGTCACCGACGGCGACGTCGGGCACCTCGACTCTGATGGAACGATTGCCGGAACGCCAGCTCGGCTCAAAAACCACTCCATCGACCGTGCAGGTGAACGTGTCGAGGGACCCGGTCGCGGTATCGATGCGCGCCACAGTCTGAAATGGGCCTGGGGAAATTGGCACAGTCGCACTGCCGGTCGCGGTCTGTGCGGTGGATACCGCTCGGCCGTTCATGGACAGGTAGATCGTTGGCGAGTCAAGCCCCGTGTGCGTGTTCGTCCACTCGACTGTGGCCGGCTGGACCTGCGTCATCGCGAACGTGCACGTGATCGCCTGGCCGGGAACGGCAAGCAAATCAAGCTCGAAGTCGAGCTGCGAGACGCCCGAGGCCTCGATGGGCACGTTGGCTGGGCAGTGCAGCCGAAGCTCCCATCCGGTCGGAGGTCGCTCGGCGCGAACAAGCGGTTGACTCGACGAACCACCCGGCTCGAGCAGGATCGTTTCGGCCTGACCGGGGGCGATGACCGTCGCGTACTGGTCGTACGGCTCGCCACCCGCGTACCCCCTGAGGGCCTGGAGCGGGACCGGCGGAGTGTCGGCGGGGCCGACGACATCGAACGTGACCGACACCGGCTCAGACGGCAGGTGTGTCGTGTCGTAAACGCAAGCGACTTCGCCCGGCGCGCCGACATCGAGGGTCGCCTGCGAATACCCGCTCCCCAGATCCGCCCAGGATGTCGTGACGTCGCCGTCGCACGTGAGTCCCCGCACCGCCCAGGCGTTTTCGGGCTGCAGCCACAGTTCAAGCAGCGATGAGGAGAACGGCGCAATTGCGAGCTCGATCGTGTTCGAGTAAATCGAATCGGTGATGTCACCAAGTCGGATCACACCTCGGTGACCGAACCCACTGCCCGGCCCATCGCTCAAGCTGACCTGGAGCACCACCGAAGGCAGCAGGCCACCATCGATAACGGCCTCACCGCTGAGCAGCTCGAAGCGCGCGGACCGATCGGGAAGTTCAAAGTCGCTGTCGGTGGCATCGTCGCCGACGTTGGCCGTGGTGAACCGCACACCTTGGCCGCCGTTGTAGAGGAGCACGGAGTAGTTACCCGGCGGCAACGAGGCGATCTCGTACGCACCGTTCGCGTCGGTGATGGTCTCACCGAAGTACTGCTGGTCAGGGTCGAACGCCGCGACCTGCAGCCCGACCACGGGCGCTTCGCCGACCTCGCGCTGACCGTTCTCGTTCTCATCGACCCAGAACGTGCCTCGCACCGACGCCACTCGACGCAGGCCTGCATCGGCGACAGCGTCGACGCCCGGCTGCGCAGTGACAAGGGCAACGCCGTTCTCGTCGACGTCGGAATCGGTTGCGTCGTCGCCCACGTTGGATCGGGTGAAGGTCGTTTCGTCGGGCGCGATGACATGCACGAAGTACGTGCCGGTCAGCGGAGCCACCAGCGTGTAGCGGCCTTCGGTGTCGGTCTCGCCCGCCGCTACGACCGTGTCGGCGTCATCACGCAATTCCACCGTCACATCCTCGAAACCAGGCTCATCGTCCTCGCGTTGCCCGTTGAGGTTCACGTCCTCGAACACGATGCCCCGCACGATGGCCTCGGCTCCTGGGTCCGCGAACTGTTCGGCCTGGGCGTTCTCACCATGCTCGTTGTCGGCAGCCTCGGCGTCGATTGGGTCGGCGATTGGCGCTTCAGCACGCTCCGGCGACGCGCTCTCTGGATCTGCAGGCTGGGCGGGGACTTCGTCCGACAGGGCTGGCTGTTCGGCACTCGGCTCATCGGCACTCGGCTCATCGGGAGTCGCTTCGTTCGACACATCCTCGGGCGATGGGCTCTCCGGTTCGGGCGCCGCGGGCACCACGACCTCGACGGGAAGCAACCCGACGTCGAAGCGGTCGACCGCTTCGGACGCCAGAGCGACGATCGGGCCAAAGCCATCGTGGAGTTCGATCGGCGCGCGGAAACGCTCACCCACGTCGACCCCCACTCGGTAGTTGCCGGGGGCAAACGGAGCGAGCAGGTAGTTGCCATTGCCGTCGGTAACGGTCGCCGCCACTTCGGCGATCGGATCGCCAGCACTATCGAGCGCCCACAGCGACACACCAAGGTCGGCAATCCCGGCCTCATCCCCGTCGCGGATCGCGTCGCCATCGACGTCGAGCCACACGACGCCCTCAAGCGCCGGACCGCTCGTCGCCGACGGCGCCGGTTGTGCCCCCACAGCCGACAGGCCAGGCGGAGCGACCGCCATGAACGCTGCCAGCAACGCGATCGTTAACGAGACGACACTCCCCAGACGCACCATGAGGAGCGTAGTTCGGACCGCAAGCACCAACTCCGCCTCAGCAACGATGACGGAAGTTTGCTGGCGTTCACTACGGGGACCGGCCACGAGAGAACTACCATCAGCGCCGATGGGAACGCAGACCGCTGAAGCGGTTGAACCCGACGTGGCGCCATCGCGCGGGGCTCGACCAAACCACATGATCATCGTGTTCTGGGGCGTTATCGCCCTGATCACGGCCGTCTCCGGCATTGCCGCGGCGGTATTCGAATTCCACCACGAAGAAGGTGCGATCACCCGCGAGGTGTTTGGGAACATCCCGAACGCCATCAAGGCGATCTTCTACACCCTCATTCCGGTGCTCTTGATCTACTGCGGCTTCCAGCTGTCGTTCCGGGTCAAGAACTGGCAACGAGGCGGTCCCGAGAAGCGGACCACCACGCCAAAGAACTTCAAGAAGCGCATGGAAGACATGCGTGCCGGTCTGTACATGCAGACCCTCATGCGTGATCCGGTCGCCGGAATCATGCACTCGATGATCTACTTCGGCTTCCTCATCTTGATGGCCGTCACGACCACCCTCGAGATCGACCATCAGCTTCCCGAGTCGCTCAAGTTCCTCAAGGGCGGCGTCTACAAGGGATACAGCGCGGTTGGCGACGCTGCTGGCCTCATCTTCATGCTCGGTCTGTTGTGGGCGCTCGGTCGCCGCATCGGTCCCCGCTCGATGCGTCCGTACCGGATCCGCATCAAGAACAAGCCCGAACACTTCGTGATCCTCGGCACGCTGCTCGCCATCGCGATCAGCGGTTTCGGTGCCGAAGCATTCCGCATCGCCCTCGACGGCAACCCTGACTTCGAGCAGTGGAGCTTTATCGGCTACCCGCTCGCACAGATGGTCGACGGCATGGGCAACCTGTCCGGCTGGCACCAGGCCTGGTGGATCGCCCACGTCATCAGCTTCGCTCTGTTCCTGCTGATCCTGCCGACCACGATGCTGCGTCACATGGTCACGTCGCCGGCGAACATGTACCTCAAGGATCGCGATCGCCCCAAGGGTGCGATGAAGCCGATGCCGAACCTGATGGAGACCGAGCTCGAATCGTTCGGTGCGGCCACCATCGAGGACTTCACCTGGAAGCAGCTGATGGACACCGACGCCTGCACCATGTGTGGCCGTTGCACCGACGTCTGCCCGGCGCACGCCACCGGCAAGCCGCTCGACCCTCGTGAGATCGTGCTCAAGACCGGCGAAGTCATGGCCCGCTCCGGTACGCCCGCCGTGTCGCCACCGATCGGTGTCGACAAGGAAATCGCGGTCGCCAACGAGCCCGGCAACATCCTGGTCGAGCCGAACAACGTCTTTGACCGCATCACCAGCGAAGAGATCTGGGCCTGCACGACCTGCAAGGCCTGCGACGAGAACTGTCCGGTCAACATCGAGATCCTCGACAAGATCCTCGACATGCGCCGCTACCTGTCTCTGATGGAGAGCGACTTCCCGACCGAACTCGGCAACGCCTACCGGGCCATGGAAAACCAGGGCAACCCGTGGGGCATGGGCCAGGGCGAACGCGCCGACTGGGCTCAAGAGTTCGAGGGCATCGAGATCCTCGAAGGCGGCGATCCGATGAACGCCGAATTCCTGTACTGGGTCGGCTGCGCGGGTTCGTTCGACGACAAGAACAAGAAGGTCAGCCAGGCGTTCTCGAAGCTCATGCAGCGTTCGGGCGTCACCTTCGCCATCCTCGGCCCGTCCGAGATGTGCACCGGTGACCCGGCTCGCCGTTCCGGCAATGAGTACATCTTCCAGATGCTGGCGATGCAGAACATCGAGACGCTGAACTCGATGGGCGTCAAGAAGATCGTCACCCAGTGCCCACACTGCTTCAACACGCTCGCCAATGAGTACCCGCAGCTCGGCGGTCACTACGAAGTGATCCACCACAGCCAGCTGCTCGAGGTCCTCATCGACGAAGGCAAGCTCGACGTCTCGAACGCGACGCTCGAGGACCGGCTCGTCTACCACGACAGCTGCTACCTCGGTCGCCACAACGACGTCTACCTGGCGCCTCGCAACGTGGTCGGCTCGATCGGCGGCATCGAGGTCGTCGAGGCTGGCCGCAACGGCACCAAGGGCATGTGCTGTGGCGCCGGTGGCGCTCGCATGTGGATGGAAGAACACATCGGCAAGCAGGTCAACGTCGAGCGTTCCCAGGAACTGCTCGAGACCGGTGCGTCACGCATCGCGACGGCGTGCCCGTTCTGTTACGTGATGATCGACGATGGCGTCAAGGGCGAGGGCGTCGAAGAAGACGAGGTCCTCGTGGCCGACATCTCGATGCACCTCCTCGAGGCCATCGAGAACGGCGAGGCCAAGGCAACCGCCGTGGCGCTCAAGCCAACGAACCTGCGTGTTACCGAAGATGTGCTCGAAGGCCCACTCGGCTTCGGCATGCACGGTGCGACCGACAACAACGCGGACGGCGAGGTTGACTCGGTGGGACCGATCGCTGCGCTGACCGCCGACGCCGAAGACACCTCCGAAGAGACGGACGCTTCCGAAGAGGAGTAACCCTCCGCATCACTCGAACTTTGAGTGTTCAGCCGCACCCGTGCAGCTGAGCACTCATTTTTCGTTTTGGATGACGTCGGCGATCCACTCGTCGGTGAGCGGTGGGTGCGGTGCGTCGATTTCGCCGGTCGCCGCCATGCCACTGACCATGGCGGAGAACGTCGCCATGGTCGCTCGGTAGAGCGAGCCGCCGAGACTGACTCGGCGCACGCCGGCCTCTTTCGCCTGGGTGATCGACACCGGTCCACCGACGCCGACCAAACCGTTCACCGGGCCACCCGCGTTGGAGGTGACGAAGGCGAGGTCCTCGATGGTCTTGGTGCCGGGCGCATAGAGACAGTCGGCGCCCGCGGCGGCGAATGACTGCAACCGGGCGACGGCCGTGTCGATCGCGTCGGGACCAGGTTGGTAGAGCAGCACTTCGGATCGGGCACAGATCACGAACGGCTCCGGCAACGCGCGGGCTGCTTCGACGGCGGCCACGATTCGTTCGACCGCAAGCCCATCGTCGTAAAGACCTCGGTCGGCGTCGCCTGACCAGTCCTCGATGCTGGCGCCCGCAGCGCCGATCGAGGCGAGTTCGGTGATGGTGGCCGCGACGTCGTCGGGCGAATGGCCCCACCCGTTCTCGGCATCGACGCTCACGGGGATGTCGACTGCGGCGCAGATCTCGGCCGCACGGGCGATGGACTCGTGACGGCTGAGTGCGCCCTCGCCGTCGACGCGGCCAATCGAATAGGCGTGGCCTGCGCTGGTGGTTCCGAGCGCCACGGCACCAGCGGCTTCGGCGAAGATGGCCGTGCCCGCGTCGTGCACATTGACGAGCACGAACGTGCCCTGGGAGTGAAGCTCGTGAAAGGCCTCGCCGGCGGTGCTCATCG
>CALDGN010000091.1 GCA_937942965.1 uncultured Acidimicrobiales bacterium
GGTGAGGTTGGTGCGGCCTTCGGCATCGGTGACGGTGGCGGCGATGCGGTAGCGGCCGCCTTCGGACGGCTCGAACGAGCACTGCACGGGGCCTTCGCCGTCGCTGGTTGCTTCGCACGAACCATCGGTGACCGGGACCTCGATCCACTCGCCGCCCTCGAAACGCCATTCCAGGCGGGTCGAGGTGACCAGCACGTCAGCGCCGGCAGCGAGTTCGCCGTCGAGGTCGGTGACGATGACATCGATGTCGACCGGCTCTCCGGCGGAGACGAAGGTGCGGCCGCCGCGGAGACCCACATAGAGATCGGCGGGGTGGACGAGCGTCGTGGTCGACGACGAGATGGGCTGACGGTTGACATCGATCACCGTCGCGCTGGCGTTGATCGAGATCGGACGTGGCTTGCCTTCGGTCGTGATGATTGCCGACAGGCCGTGCGCTCCATCGCCGCTGGTGATGGCGTTCCAGAACTCGGTGACGCCGCCGCCTCCGAAGCCGCCGCCGAAATCATCACTGAAACCCCGGCCACCGCCTCCGAAGCCCCCGTCTCCAAAGCCATAGTCGAACCACCACGGCGTCCAGATGCCGAAGTTGTAGTCCGGCCAATTCGGTGGCGAGTAGCTGGTCGTATTGCCCGTGACTTGCCAGTCCACGGTCGAGCCAGCGAGTGCACCGCCAGCGAAGTATTCGGCGGTGGCGTCGATGTGGAGCTCGTCGCCGAGGAAGTGTGGGGCCGGCGTTTCGATGTCGGTACTGACCTCGAAATCGGGGCGCCGGAACTCTTGGACCTGCAGTTCGTGCCACCAGCTTGAGTTCTGCACGCCGCTGAATGCGCTGGTCGAGAGCGAGATCGATGCGCCTCCGAGGGTGATGTCCTCGGGGAGTTCGACGGCGAGGTCGAAGCCGCCGGCAGGAGAGAGGTCGACTTCGCCTCGGCCGATCTCGTTCCCGAATGCGTCTTGCGCGCTCCAGCGGACCGAACCGCCGTTCGGGAGCGACAGGTCAGACGGCGTCGCCGAATCGGAGCTGCGGACCCAGCCCTTGATGCGAGCGGTCTCGCCCGGCTTGTAGATGCCGCGGTCGTCGACGACGTACCAGCGAAGTTCGTCGCCGCGCTCCCACGAGTTCGCCCAGAACTCGCCGATGAGGGCGCGGTCGCCGTCGGCTTGGACCAGCAGGCTGCGGTTCTCTCTCTGGAGCGGAAGTTCGGCGAGGCCATCGGCGTCGGTGGTGGCTTGACGGCCGGCCACACCACCGTTGCCAATGAGGTTCACGTCAGCGCCGACGATGGGCTCGCCGGAGCGCAGGTCGGTGACCCACACGATGGCGTTGGTTTCATCGGTGACGGCATCGATGCCGAGGTTGGTGCGTTGCACCCAGGTGGTGAGCGGACGGTTCTGCCAGTCGTCGTTGCGGCGCTGTTCGGGGCCAACGACGACGACCACGTGGCCGGTGTTCTCGAGTTCGGAGACGAGGTCGAGGGCGACCGTGGTGAACTCGTCTTCTTCGCCGTTGGTGTCGACCGTTCGCTGCGCAAGGACGGGCCACGGCGGGTTCCAGTTCTCTCGGTCTTCGGTGAGCCTCCACCCATTGTCTTGGTACGTGACCCAGTCGGCTTCGGGGTCAACCTCGTAGACCTGGAGCAGCAGGCGGTTGTTGTTGATCGACGTCACGTTGAGGCGGCCGTCGTCGACGATTGGGTCGAGCGTGACGAGCTGGCGGCCCACACCGAACAGGGCCGGCGGCGCGTTGCCGACATCGATCGAGCGGGTGACGTCTTCGCCGAGCGTCTGTCCATAGATGTCGGTGAGGTCAGCATCGATGGTGACGTCGTAGGTGGTGCGACCCTTGGTGAAGCCTTGGATGGTGATCTCGCGTCCGCTGACGCCGATCCGCGCACCCGGTAGTTCTGGATCGATGGTGACAAGGCTGGCGTCGAACGCCTCGGCGTCGAGCGAGTTCGAGAACTCGAAGTAGAACGGCGTGCCTGGCGTGCAGTTGTCACTCCAGCCGCAGCGCGCGTTGACGAGGTCAAGCGGGCCATAGGTCTGGCCGCTGAAGCTGAACACAGTGTCGTCGACCTCGGGACCTTCGACCGAAGGCACACGTGGGCCGATGTCGAGCGAGATGCGGGTCGCTGTTGGCAGCTCATCGGCTGGGCGGATCGCCATCCACCGATCGGGAAGAGCGCGTTCAGAGCGTGAGGCAATCGAGGGGTCTTCGGCGATTTCTTCATCGCTCGCCAGGCGCACTGCGACACGTTCCTGGCCGGCGGAGAGCTCGATGACTTCGAGCACCGCTTGGGGATCGATCCGCTGGTCAAACTCGATGAAGAAGATCGGTTCGGTCGACAGCGAGTCATGCATCGGAGAGACGTCGCGGACCTGCACCGTGGGGGTCGAGAACTCAAAGCGAACGCCTTCGCCGAGCTCGCCACCATTGACCGAGGTGGTTCCCGCGCCAACTTCGACGACATAGTTCGTCGCGGCAGGGATCCGGTCGATCGCACCGACCTCGTACTCGAAGCGAGCGGTGCGGGTGCCGAGCCAGATCCAACGGCCGGGCATCTCGGGTGTGATCGTGATCGGAACGTTGGCGGCTTCGACCTGGTCGACGGTGCCGAGCGCAATCATCGGCTGGTTGAACGTGACCGAGATGAACGGGGCGAGGTCGACTGGCCCTTCGGGCTGGAAGCGGAGCACTTCGAGGGGTCCCGGGTCGGTTGCTTCGATCGGGTCAGCGTCGGCCGGTGGAGGGAAGGACTGGTCGACGGTCGCACCGGGGCGTGGACGCGGCCGGGTCTCGGGCGGACGACTGAACTCGGTGCGGTCGTCTGTGTCTTCTTCGAGTGGTGTGAGCCGGGACAGCAGCAGCGCGGTGTCGGCGCTGTCGAGTGGCGTGCCATCGACCGTTGTTTCGCGGACCTGGCCTTGATCGGCTTCGGTGCCGTCGAAGTTGCCGAGCTCAATCGTGATCTCGGTTTCGGTGTCGGCGATGCCCTCGCCATCGATGCGTACGGTCACTGCGTTCCCGGTTCCTTCCTGCGACCCGCTGGTGCCGCCGCTTGCTGAGCCTGAGCCGGACCCCTCGCCCGTAGACGTGCCTGCACCACGCTCGCCGGTGCCGTTCGCATCGTCACTGCTGCAGGCGGTGGCCAACAGCGCAAAGATGAGGATGAGCGCGACAACGCGCCGGATCGGCGTGCTGAATGAAGCAATCGACATGCGTTCCATACCCCTCAGACGTCCCACGGGTGCCTCCTGGTTCCGCCAAAAACGAATTCTTTCACCCATTCGGCATCGGTTGGGTCGCCTTGACTGCATTGGTGCATTCGTTGCCGGGATCGGGTGGGAAGTCGGGTCTGCCCGCGTAACCTATGGGGCTGGCCCAATGCGGTGCTGTGCGTAAGCACGAGCCGCACCATCAGGGCAGATCCCCCTGCCGGGCACATTTGCCGGAGTTTCACGTGAAGACGTTTGCACCAAAGCCAAGTGACATCGAACGAGAGTGGTTCGTTGTCGATGCTGAAAACCTCGTGCTCGGACGCATGGCGACCGAGATTGCTCGGATCCTGCGCGGCAAGCACAAGCCGACGTTCGCTCCGAACGCCGATGTCGGCGATCACGTCATCGTGATCAACGCCGAAAAGGTCGTGCTGACCGCTGGCAAGGCGGAACGCAAGATGGTCTACCGCCACTCGGGATACCCCGGTGGTCTCAAGACCCGTAGCTATGCCGACCTCCTGATCGAGCAGCCGGCCGAGGCCGTCCGCAAGTCGATCACCGGCATGCTGCCCCACACTCGCTTGGGTGACCAGATGGCCACCAAGCTCAAGGTCTATGCCGGTGCCGAGCACCCGCACGCCGCCCAGAAGCCCACCGAGCTGGTCCTGGACAAGGCCCGAGCGAAGGTCTGAGGAGTCACACCATGTCGTATCTCGTGCAAGCCACCGGTCGCCGCAAGCGTGCAGTCGCCCGTGTTCGTCTCCACGCCGGAACCGGCGAAGTCACCATCAACGGCAAGACCGGTGCTGAGTACTTCCCGCAGACCGCGCAGCGCAATGCTGCTCTGGCACCCCTGCATGTCGCCGAGGCCGCTGGCCAGTACGACATCCACGCCACCATCGAAGGTGGCGGCGTTTCCGGTCAGGCTGGCGCACTTCGCCTGGGCATTGCCCGTGGCTTGGTCGAGCTTGACCCCGAGCGCCGTGACGGTCTGAAGAAGGCCGGTCACCTCCGCCGCGATCCTCGTAAGAAGGAATCGAAGAAGTACGGCCTCAAGAAGGCCCGTAAGGCACCGCAGTACAGCAAGCGCTAATTGCCCTTGGCGGCGTCGCTTGACGCCGCTGCGGCATTGCCTTTGCAAGCTGGGCCTTTCTCGTGGCTGCACCACGTTTCGGCACCGATGGAATTCGGGGCCGAGCCTTTGATGAGCTCTCGACCGAACTCGCTTTTGCGATCGGTCGAGCTGCCGCGTCTGTGCTCGGCGGGACCGAGGCCGTTATCGGCGCTGATACCCGCGAGTCCGGCCCCGTGTTGCGAGATGCAATTGCCGCCGGACTGATCGCAGGCGGTGTCGTGCCGCTCGATCTCGGCGTCGCACCAACGCCGGCTGTGGCATTTACCGCCGCGGCCCGAGGCGCAACGGGCGTGATGATCTCGGCGTCGCACAACGCCTGGCATGACAACGGCATCAAGCTGTTCTCGGCCGCGGGAAGCAAGCTGAGCGACGACGAGCAGGCCGCGATCGAAGCGGTGCTCGCCGAAGACCCGCTCGCACCGGTGCCGCCGTTGGCCGCACCAATCGCCTCGATCCAGCCTGACGTTGCGGCCTGGGTCGCCGACGTTGCCGCCACCGCTCGGTGTCGTCTTGACGGGCTCACCGTTGTCGTCGATGCCGCCAATGGCGCCGCGAGCCATGTGGTCGCTCCCGCGCTGGCCGACCTTGGCGCCGACGTCACGGTCATGTTCAACACGCCGGACGGACGCAACATCAACGAGGCTTGCGGAAGCACACACCCCGAGTCGCTCGCCACCGCGGTCGTCGAACAGGGCGCCGACATCGGCATCGCCCTTGATGGCGACGCCGACCGCTTGCTTTGTGTCGACCACACCGGCCGGGTGATCGATGGTGATCACCTGATGGCGATCGTGGCTGGCGACCTGCGTCGGCGTGACGCGCTCAACGATGGCGTGGTCGTCGTGACCGTCATGTCGAACCTTGGCTTCCACAAAGCGATGGAAGCCGCCGGTGTCACCGTCGAAGTCACCGGTGTTGGAGATCGCCACATCCTCGAAGCGCTCTCCACGAACGGGTGGAGCTTTGGTGGCGAACAGTCGGGCCACCTGATCTTCCGCGATCTAGCGGTGACCGGCGACGGGTTCCTTTCCGCCGTGCAGCTGCTCACCGTGCTCGCCGACACCGGACGATCCCTCGCTGAGCTGTCCGACGAAGCGATGACGAGCTTTCCGCAGGTGTTGCGCAACGTCCGCGTGGCTGAACGGGTCGCCGATCCAACGGCGGCAATCGCCGATGAAATCGCTGCAGTCGAAGCCGAACTCGGCAGCAACGGCCGGGTGCTCATTCGTGCATCGGGCACCGAGCCGGTGATCCGCGTCATGGTCGAAGCCGCAACCGACGGTGATGCCGAGCGGATCTGCTCGCAGCTGTGCGACGCTGTCGCCGCGCGCCACGGCTGAACCAGCCGTATCTCGGGCTGCACGCGGCCACGGTCGGTGAGCACGAGCCCACCAAACGGGGCATTCTGAGCGCCTTGAGGGCCTCTACTGGCGCCGGTGCTGTGACATCCGGCCGATGCGCCCCAGACCCACCTTGTTGGGCGCGTAGAATCGTTTCCCTGCCCGGCGTAATCAGCCACGTACTCGACTGACCACGTACTCAACTAAGTAGGAGTGGCGACATGTGCGGAATCATTGGTGTAGTGCGACGTCCATCGGACCGCACCCCGCCGAGTTCCTCGGAAATCCTCGATGCGGTCAGCGCCGCGACGGTTGGACTCGACGTGGCCTCGCCGCCGTCGATCCTGACCGCATCTGCAGCGCTCGGCCAGGTCAACCAGCTGCTGCTCGGCGTGCCCGGCGTGACCAGCCTGTTGACCCACCCCGGACTTGTCGCTGAAGTTGCTGCTCGTCTCGAGCCAATCCAGCAGCAGCTCGCCACCCTCGATGCCGAGGCACTCGCCGCCGGCACGACCATCGAAGAAGACCTCAACGCCGCACGAGTCCAGCTCAAAGACGTGCTGTGGGCGATCCTGCGTGACCGGCTCGCGGTCCCCGCAGGTGTATTGGCCCTGAGCGGCCCGGCCCCAGCGCCCGCCGCAATCGCCGCAATGACCTCGGTGTATGACGCGCTCGCCGCACTCGATCGCCTCGAAGTCCGTGGCCGCGATTCGGTCGGCCTGCATCTCTTGGTCAGCGAGCACGGCATGGACCTCGACGACCCGGCACTGGCTCGGGCCCTCCGCGATCGCTCCGGCGACGAGAGCTTCGGCAACACCAGCGTGCGCCGCCTCGGCAACGTCGTCAGCTTTGTCTACAAAGAAGCAGCCGAAATCGGCGAGCTCGGTGACAACACGGCTGCGCTTCGCCGTGCCATCGCCGCCGACGACCTGCTGAGTGCACTGCTCGCAAACTCCCAGGCCCAGGTCCTGGTGCTCGGCCACACCCGTTGGGCCAGCGTCGGCATCATCAGCGAAGCCAATGCCTCGCCGATCAACAGCGAAGCTCTCGAACGCGCTGAAGATCCGTATTTCGTGGCTGCGCTCAACGGCGACGTCGACAACTACGCGGATCTCGCTGCTGCCGCTGGCCTCGAGTTCGCTGCTGCGATTACGACCGACGTCAAGGTCATCCCGACGCTCGTCGCCGATGCGGTCATGCGCGGCGCCGACGCCCACGAAGCGTTCCGCGGCAGCGTGGCTTCGTTCGAAGGCTCGGTCGCGATCGGTCTTTGCGGTGCCGCTGAGCCGGGCGTGCTCCGGCTGGCCCAACGAGGCAGCGGCCAAGCCATCTATGTCGGCTTCGCTGAGGACACCTACATCGTCGCCAGCGAGCCGTACGGCGTCGTCGAACTGACGCCGAACTACCTGCGTCTCGACGGCGAAACGCCGGTCGATCCGAGCAACCCTGCATCGGCCCGCGGCCAGATCGTCACCCTGCGCGCCGACGCCGCTGGCGAACCGCTGCGCGTCGAGCGCCACAGCTACGACGGCCGGTCACTTCCGGTCACCGAAGACGACATCGTGACCGCCGAGATCACGACCCGCGACATCGACCGCGCCGGGTACCCGCACTTCCTGCTCAAAGAGATCTCCGAGTCGCCACGCTCGTTCCGGGCCACGCTGCTCGGCAAGCTGATCGACACGGGCGAGGGCCACGAGGTCGTCGTCGGCGAAGACACGCTGCCTCAGGGCGTTCGTGACCGGCTCGCGGATGGCTCGATCACCCGAGTGATCGGGATCGGCCAGGGGACAGCCGCGATCGCCTCGCAGGCATTCGTCAAGGCGCTGATGGATCAGGTCGGCGGTCGACTGCAGATTCGGGCCAGCCTGGCGACCGAACTTTCGGGCTTCGGTATCGACGCCGACATGAGCGACACGCTCATCGTTGCCGTGTCCCAGTCCGGCACGACGACCGATACGAACCGCACGGTCGATCTGGTGCGCGAACGCGGCGCCACCGTGATCGGCATCGTGAACCGTCGCAACAGCGATCTGACCGACAAGGCCGACGGTGTGCTCTACACGAGCGACGGCCGCGACGTCGAGATGAGCGTGGCGTCGACCAAGGCCTTCTACAGCCAGGTTGCCGCCGGCTTCTTGCTGGCAACCGTGATCGCTGATCAGGTCGGGCGTGACCCGTCCGCCGCGAGCGCGACCCAGCGAGTGCTTGCTGGTCTTGCGGCGCTTCCTGCCGCCATGGAAACGGTGATCGCGAGCCGCGACAAGATCGGCGAGATCGCCGCCGCCGTTGCACCGCCCGAGCCGTACTGGGCCATCGTCGGTAGCGGTGCGAACCGCATCTCGGCCGAAGAGATCCGAATCAAGCTGAGCGAACTTTGTTACAAGGCAATCGCCAGCGACTCGATCGAAGACAAGAAGCACATCGACCTTTCCTCTGAGCCGCTCATCGTCGTGTGCGCGGCCGGTCTCGTCGGCGGCACCGCCGACGACGCCGTCAAAGAAGTCGCCATCTACCGGGCCCACAAGGCCGTGCCGGTCGTGATCGCCAACGAAGGCGAAACCCGCTTCGGTTCCACGAACGTGATCCGCGTACCTGCGGTTGAGCCCGAGCTTGGCTTCGTGCTCTCGGCCGTTGCCGGACACCTGTTCGGTTACGAGGCTGCCCTCGCGATCGATGCGCTGGCCATGCCACTGCGTCGCCTGCGGGCCTCGATCGAAGGCGCAATCGCCGAACAGCCAGACGCCAGTGGCGCTGATCTTCTCGACCGATTGCAGCCCCAGGTGCACATCGCTCGCCGCGAGTTCGGCGTCGAGCTGCGCCAGAGCCGCTACGACGGCCACCTCGAAACGTCGACCGCCGTCGACCTGGCGCTTCTGCTCCGTTACGCCGATGGCGTTGGATCGCTCACGAGCTATCAGATCGACTTCGGCAAGGTCGGCACACCGGCCGTCGTGCTCGACGATCTAACCCGGGCATTGGCCCGAGGCATCGACGAACTCACTCGCCCCATCGATGCGATCAAGCACCAGGCCAAGACCGTCACCGTCGGCATCAGCCGCAGCGACGAGAGCCTGCTGCACGTCCCACTCGTTGCCGCAACGATCGACGCCGGCGCATCTCGCGATGCCCTGAGCTACGAGACGCTGCGGACCCTCGCAGGGTTGTCGGCCGCAGTCGACGAAGTCGTTGGCCATACCCGTTATCGCATCGAAGGCGATCCCGCTCGCGACGACGCCACGATTGCCGTCATCGACCGCTCCGGTATCTCGGCCAAGATCGCATCTCGTGTCGATCGTGACCCGGTGCTGCGAGGCACCAAGCACCGCGTTGCCATCGAAGGCCAGGTCCTGATCACTCGTGGTCGCAGCGACGGACGCCTCGTTGCACTCGTGCCCGAGATCAAGGACGCCCAACCGGTCGGGATCACGCTGCTGCACCTGCAGCTCGTCGACGAGATCAGCGCCGATGCGCTTCGCACCGTGCTGCAGTCGTACGAGAACCGTTTCGTCGCCATCCGCGACGCTGTCCTCGAGACCGAGTCATCGTTCGACGAGGCGCTGCTGCAGACGGTGCCGCTCGACGATCTGCTCGTCAAGCCAGCCGTGAACATCGCGGACGGTTGGCGCAGCTGATCTGTCTGCGGACAAACTGACAACGTGCTCCCGATCGTTACGCCCGCTGAGATGCGCGCAATCGATGCGGCTGCAACCGAATCCGTCGACGCGCTGATCGAACGAGCTGGGCGACGCCTCGCTCGGACGGCTCGACAGATGCTCGGCGGCGTGTATGGCCGTCGGGTCATTGCGATCGCGGGCCCAGGCAATAACGGTGCCGATGCACGCGTCGCTGCGCGTGTTCTCCAGGCCGCAGGCGTACGCACCCGGGTTGTCGATCCGAGCGAGACTGGCCTTTCCGAGTGTGACCTTGTGATCGACGGTGCGTTCGGCACCGGGATCAGCCGGCCCTTTCACGGTGCGAAGACCACAGCACCGGTGCTGGCGGTCGACATCCCAAGCGGGGTCGACGGGCTGACGGGCGAACTCGTTGGAACCCCGATGCGGGCGACCCACACGTTGACGTTCGCAGCGCTCAAGCCGGGGCTACTGCTGCAGCCAGGCGCTGACTGCAGCGGCAACGTCGAGATTGCTGATATCGGGCTCTCGACGGACCACGTTAAGCGTTGGCTCTTTACCCGCTCAGACGCAGTCCGCTCCGTACCGGTGCGTCCCAGCAACGACCACAAGTGGCGCCGAGCGGTGGCTGTCATCGGCGGATCGCCGGGCATGTCCGGCGCCCCGCTGCTCGCTGCCGAAGCCGCGTTCCGAAGCGGGGCTGGCATGGTTCGAGCCCAGATGCCCGGCGCCGAGATCCCGACCCAGCGATCCGAGATCGTGATGGAAGCCATCCCAGCCACCGGCTGGGCCGACGCGGCCCTGCGCGAGCACAAACGGTTTCACAGCGTGGTGCTGGGGCCGGGCCTGGCGGCCGACGCCGGGCCAGACGTCGCCGCGGTCCTCGATGGACTTGATCCGGCCACGCCGGTCGTGCTCGACGCCACCGCATTGCGACTGCTCGGTCGCTACCCGGAACTGCGACCATCGCTGATCCTCACGCCACATGACGGCGAGTTCGCTGCTCTCACCGGTACAGCTCCGAGCGCCGATCGCTTCGACGCATGTCGTGACCTGGCCGCCCGCACCAATGCCACCGTGCTCCTCAAGGGCCCGCTCACCATCGTGGCTGCCCCGGACGGGCGTGCGATCGCCGTCGGCCATGGCGACGCCCGGCTGGCCGTCGCTGGATCAGGCGATGTCTTGTCCGGCGCCATCGCCGCGTTCGCTGCGGCTGGCCTCGAACCGATCCTGGCGGCAGCACTCGGTGCCTGGGTGCACGCTGACGCCGGCCATCAGCTCCCGTTGCTCGGCGGCATCGCTTCGGATCTGTTGGGCGGCCTGGCACACTCTGTTTCCGACCTGGTTGCTCACCGACCGAGAGGACATCATGCGGCCAACTGAGGCCACCGTCGACCTGGGCGCGTTCGCCCGCAACGTGGAGAGGCTTGCCGCCCACGCGGCGCCCGCGCAGCTCTGCGCCGTCACCAAAGCTGACGGCTACGGACACGGCGCCGTGGCGACATCACGAGCGGCCCTCGATGCAGGCGCAACGATGATCGCCGTCGCGCTCGTCGAAGAGGGCATGGAACTTCGCCAATCCGGTGTGCGGGCCCCGATCCTGCTCTTGTCCGAGCCCCGCCCGAACGAAATGTTCGAGGTCGTCGGGGCGGGACTAACCCCGACCGTTTACACCGCGGATGGCATCGCTGCGCTTGTCGCTGCCGCTGGCTTCGAAGCTGGCGAAGAACCGGTCGACGTGCACCTCAACATCGACACCGGCATGAACCGAGTCGGTTTGCGCCCCGAGGCTGGGTGGGCTGACGACGGCACCAGCGGCGCCGACGCATGGCTCCGTGACATCGTCCGAGCGATCGCCGACAAGCCCGGCATCCGATTGAGTGGAGTGTGGACACACTTCGCCGTCGCCGATGAACCTGAACGCCCCGAGACCGCCGGTCAGCTGGCCCGCTTCCAGGGCGTGCTCGACCAGCTCAGCGAGGACCTGCCCGACGACGTGATGGTCCATGCCAGTAACTCGGCCGGCCTCCTCGGACATCCCGAGGCTCGTTTCGACATGGTGCGGGTCGGTATCGCCATGTACGGCATCGCTCCGTCCTCACCGCTCGACGGCGTCGTCGAGCTCGAACCCGCCCTCTCGGTGCAGACCGAGGTGGGGCTCGTCAAGCGCCTCAAGGCAGGCGAATCGTTGTCGTACGGCTTGCGGCACACGCTTGCCGAAGACACCGTCGTTGCCACAATCCCCGTGGGCTACGCAGACGGCATGCGGCGCGACAGCTACGAACGAGGCGTCCACGTGCTCGTCGGCGGCGAGCTTCGTCCTGTCGTCGGCACCGTGACGATGGACCAGGCCATGGTTGACCTTGGCCCCGAGACGACCGTCCGCTCCGGTGACCCGGTCGTGCTGATCGGCGAGCAAAACGGACGTCGCATCACTGCCGCCGACGCGGCCGGGCTTTTCGACACCATTCCGTACGAGATCGTCTGCGACATCGGACGTCGCGTGCGTCGCCGCTACATCTGATTGTGCGTAGGTCTGACAGAGCGTCGGTGGTCTGACGTGGCCTCGGTCGTCGTTCTCGAGCCGTGGTACGGCGGTTCGCACCGTGTCTGGCTCGACGGATGGATCGCCCGAACTCGCCACGACATCGCAACGCTCACGCTTCCCGACCGGTTCTGGAAGTGGCGGATGCGAGGCGGTGCAGTTGACCTCGCAGCCCAGTTCGACCAGCACGTCGCGACCTGCGGCCGCCCCGACGCCGTGGTGGTGTCCGGGCTGATCGATGCTGCCGCCTTTGCCGGGCTCGCCCGCCGGTCGCTGGCAACGACGCCGATCGCGCTGTACGCCCACGAGAACCAGGTGCTGTATCCGCTGGCACCGAACCAGCGGCCCGAGACCGACCTGGGCTTGGCGAACTGGCGCTCAATGCTCGCCGCCGACGCCGTGTGGTGGAACTCTGGATTTCATCGCGACGCCCTGCTCGACGCGCTTCCCGAGCTGCTCGGCCGCCAACCCGAACCAACCGATCCCCAGGCACTCGAGCGAGTGCGGTCGGTCAGCACGGTGCTGTGGCCGGGGGTCGATGTCGCGGGGCTCATCGCTGCGCCTCGAACCAGGCGAGAGGTCCCGCTCGTGGTGTGGAACCAACGTTGGGATCACGACAAGAATCCGCACGCGGTGTTCTCAGCCCTGGCCGCTCTTGCAAGCGACGGCGTGCCGTTTGAGCTCGCACTTGCGGGCGAAAACCACGGACATCAGGGCATGAGCGACCAGGTTCGCTTCGAGCTGGCCGGACGCATCGTGCACGAGGGTTGGCTCGACACCGATGACTATCGCTCGCTGCTCACCCGAGCCGATGTCGTGATGAGCGCGGCCGACCACGAGTTCTTTGGCATCGCGCTGGTCGAAGCAATGGCAGCCGGCGCTGTGCCCGTGCTGCCCGACCGGCTCAGCTTTCCTGAACTTGTCGAGCCGCAATGGCACGACGCAGCGCTGTACCCCGATGGCGACCTGCGGCGCCGTGTCCGAGCCGTGCTCAACGATCTTGATGGCTGGCGCGCACGATTGGTTGGCCTGCGTGAGTCGATGGCACGCTTCGATAGCGCCCACGCCGCTCGCGCCCACGACGAGGCTGTTGAGCACCTGATCGACTCCTAGGCTGCTCGCGTGCCTGGAGATTCTGAACTTTTCGACGCTGCGGTCGCTGCCTCGAAGCGCTATGCAGCAGACGCGCACGGCGGTCCCGTCGGCCCGAACCAAGCCCAGCTCGATGCGCTCGCTGCGTTCGCCAACGTCTCGGTCGATAGCCCGATTGGGGCGCACGCGGCCTTGGAACTGCTTGACACGGTCGGGTCGCCGGCGACGATGCGGTCGACCGGAGGCCGGTACTTCGGCTTCGTGAACGGCGGCACGACCGAGGAAGCACGGGCCGCAGCGATCCTTGCGGGTGCGTGGGATCAAAACGCAGCGCTTCCGGCGATGAGCCCGGCCGCGTCGGCCCTCGATGCGGCCGCGGCCGACATGATCGTCGATGTCCTGGGGTTGCCCCAGACATCAACGGCGGCGTTCTGTGGCGGAGCGACCGTCGCGAACATCACCGCAATCGTGACGGCCCGCGACTCGCTCTTGGACCGAGCCGGCTGGGACATCCACGAGCAGGGGCTCCTCGGGGCCCCCGAGGTGCGAGTCATCATCAGCGAAGAAGCGCACATCTCTGTGCACAAGGCGCTGCGGGTCGCCGGCTTCGGTCAACAACAAGTCACCGTGGTCGCTGCCGATGGAGCGGGTCGCCTCGACGCAACCAAGCTTCCCTCGGTGACCGGACCAACGCTGGTCCTGGCCCAAGCTGGCAACGTCAACAGCGGTCACAGCGACCCCTTCAACGAGATCATCGACGCGGTCGGTGGGCCCGACACGTGGGTCCACGTTGACGGAGCGTTCGGGTTGTGGGCCAACGCGGTGCCGGACCGTCGGGTGCATGTTGCCGGCGTCGAGCGGGCCGACTCGTGGGCAACCGACGGCCACAAGTGGCTCAACGTGCCGTATGACTGCGGTGTCGTGATCTGCGCCGACGGCGAGCAGCTGCGCCGCTCCATGCGCATGGACGCGGCCTACGTTCCCGACGGAGGCGAAGCTCGCACGCTGATGAGCATGGGTCTCCAGATGTCTCAAGCGGCACGTGGCGTTCCCGTCTGGGCCGTGCTGGCAGCACGGGGCCGCTCCGGAGTAGCTGACCTCATCGAGCAGTCATGTCGGTGCGCCGAGCGGTTCGGCGAGACACTCGCCGCCGCCGGCGCCGAGGTGCTCGCTCCCGTCGTGATCAACCAAGCGTTGGTTGCGTTCGGCGACGATGCGACCACCGACCGGGTCGTCGAGGCTGTCCAGGCCAGCGGCGTGTGCTGGATGGGTGCGACCACATGGCAAGGGCGCCGAGCGATGCGGATCTCGGTCTCGGACCTGTCGACGACATTCGACGATGTCGACCGCTCGGTCGCAGCTGTGCTCGACGCGTGGCGGTCGCTCTAACCCGGTCGCTCTAACTCGACACGGCCGGTCCCGTTTTGGGCGTTGTGTAGTTGTACGCAGTACGTGTGCCCGCTGTCGCAGTTTGAGCGTGAAGTGCTTCACGCCCGGAGCGAAACGGCCATGGCACGCTGCAGCCATGGGGAACAACGATCATGGCGGGCGGAACGAATGACGGCAGTGTTCGAGGAATTGGGTTTCTGGCAGAAGCGCAACTTCTACCGGATGTTGGAAGAGCGCCACGTTTCGACTGGCGAGGAGCTCATGACCCAGGGCGAGTTGGGTGACGAGTTCATGATCCTGCTCGACGGACAAGCGGCCGTGACCGTCGACGGCGAGCAGATCAAGTACGTCGGCCCGGGCGAGTTCTTTGGCGAGCTTGCACTCCTTCCGGAGATCTCGAACAGCAATGGGCGACGACTCGCCTCGGTAGTTGCCACCGAATCGGCAACCGTCGGCGTGTGCGGCTCGATGATCTTCAAGCACATCATCGACAGCTACCCACGAGTCGGCGGACGCATCATCGCCCAGGCGTGGTCGATTACCGGAAACTGATCAGATCCGCCAGGTGCGCGCTACTGCTTCGACCTCGGCGTTGAAGCGGTTCTTCCGGACTGATCCGGCGTGCCGCTTCCAGCCCGCAGCATCGAACGCCTGGCAGCGGAGATAGCTGTTCACGGCGGTCGCAAGGTTGGTGCGATGGGCGAAGTCGAGGAAGATCGCTCCGTATACCGCACCCTCAGTCGACGCACCCTTGAGCCGCGGTGCGATGGTGCCGTCCTTGCGGAGCGTGGCGATCGGCGCATAGCCCGGAAGTACCCGAGCGAGCGATGGCTGCTCGGACAGCTCGTCGATGACGAACGCGGCCCGGAGTTCGCTACCGGTCAGATCCGGCCGAACCTCGGTCGCATACATCCAGTAGCGCTGCGAGAAGATCCCGATCGATTCGATGAACGCGATGAGCGGGCTCGTCTTCTTGTCCGTGCGGTGCGTGCCGGAGCGGCCGTTGGCGAGCTCCTTGCCGATCCACAGGGCGTACTTTGCGGCGAGCTCCCAGCGCTTCATGCTTGGCAGGAGCGAAAAGTGGATGGCGTGCGCGTACTCGTGCGCAAGCGTGGTGGCGGGCGTACGCCCACTTCCGAACAGGCGACGATCTTGCGTTGGTCCCTTGATATGCATGAGCGGTACGCCGCTCGTCACGCTCTGGGGCTGCACCCATGGCAACTTGCCGGGGACGAGCACCTCGGGAAATCGGCAGTCGACTTTTGCGTTCACCCGATGCCACTGCGCCGGACGGTCGCCTCCGCCATGGGGGAACGGGCCGCGGCTTTTGCCATTGAAGGGCGGGATGTCTTGGAACACCGTTTCGTAGACCTCATAGCAACGGTCCATGACTCGGTAGTGCGGAAACTGGGCCTCGTTCTTGGGGCTCACATTGAGTCGTGCTCGGTCGCCCTTGTTGCGAAAGCGCAACGCGACCTCGCTCACGCCCGCATTGTTCCCGTCGAGCATGCGGACTGCGACGTTGTGCGCATGGACCACGAAATCGCCCTTGGTTGAAGCAGGCAGCTCCGCAAACGCGGCCCAACCATGTTCGTCGGTCATCGCGACGATCGGGTCGCCGATGCCGGCCGCGCCGATGCCGGGCTTGTTCACATCGGGCCGGTGCGACACAAATGTGTATCGCAGGGGCGAACGGTCGAGTTCCACCTTGACTCGCAACATGGACCCATGCTGGCATCTGGACGCAGTGCCGCGCGTACCCTCGGAGGCGATGGACGATTCACGCGGCCCGGTTCGGCTCGGGCATTGGACCGACCCGGGCGGAGCCACGGGGTGCACCGTTGTGCTGTTTCCCGAGGGTTGTGTCGCCTCGGGCGAGGTGCGCGGTGGCGCACCAGCCACGCGTGAGTTCGCGCTTCTGGATCCTCGGCGCATGGTCCAACAGGTCGACGCAGTCGTGCTGACTGGCGGCTCGGCCTTTGGCCTGTCGACCGCGCATGGCGTGGTCGAGGCGCTGGTCGAACAAGACCGTGGCTTCGAGACCCGAGCAGGTCGAGTCCCGATCGTGGTTGCGATGGCGCTCTTTGATCTGGCCGACGACGTGCCGCGGCCGGGCCCGGACGAGGGCCGGCTCGCACTTCAGGCGGCTGCGGAGGCACCGTGGCCGTCGGGTCGCGTCGGTGCAGGTGCCGGCGCGACAGTGGGGAAGTGGCGCGGCGCCGACCATCGGGTTCCGGCTGGGATCGGCATCGAGACCGTTCGAGCCGCAACGCCGAACGGCGAGCTGCAGGTGACTGCAGCGATCGCTGTCAACGCCATTGGCGACATCGATGACGGCAGCACGGTTGCTGAGGTCCTCGCAGGTGATCACGTACCGCCCACCGCACCCGAGGAGCTCGGCGAGAACACCACCATCGGCGTCATCTGGACGAACGCGATCCTGGACAAGGTCGGCTGCCGCCAGGTCGCCGAAAGCGGTCACGATGGCTTCGGACGGGCGCTGCTTCCCGCCCACACCAGCGGCGACGGCGATGCGCTCGTCGCTGTTTCGACCGCCGAGCTCGACGTGCCGGTCGCCACGGTGCGCTTGCTGGCAACCGTCGCCGTGGAGTCGGCCATCCGGTCCTGTCAGAACCCGGACGCATCCGGGCGATGATCGTCGGGCCAGCCAAGCCCGGGCGGTAGATTTAGCGCCGTGAAACACTCTGTCGACCTCGCGGCGCGCTCGCACGGCCCGGCTGATACCGCCACGATCGCTGCAGCGGTTGCCGACCTCACCGTCGCTGGTGACGTCATCGTGCTCGGTGGCGATCTCGGCGCAGGCAAGACTGCGTTCACCAAGGCCTTTGGTGCTGGCCTCGATGTGACCGACGCAATCACGAGCCCGACCTTCACGCTGCACCAGCGCTATGACAGCGGCCGCCTCGTGGTTCACCACCTCGACGTCTATCGGATCGAACAGATCGAAGAGACCATCGACCTGGCGCTGCCAGAGCTGTTCGAGAGCGGCGGCGTCGTCGTGCTCGAGTGGGGCGACACGATCGCTCCCGCGCTGCCCGCGTCGTATCTCATGGTGCAGATCGAGTTCGGCGAAGGCGACGACGATCGCATCCTCAACTTCATCGGCATCGGCACCGCCTGGCAAGCCCGCTTGGCGCGCCTCGGTGAAGCACTCTCCGAGAAGAACCTCACAGAACAGGTAACCGCCTGATGCTCATCCTCGGTGTCGAGTCCGCAACCGCGCAGGTTGGTTGTGCGGTCGGCGGCCACGAAGGCGTGCTCGCCTCGACCCACTCGGCCCGCGGCAAGCGCCACGCAGAGTCGCTCGCTCCCCAGATCGAGTTCACGCTGTCCCAGGCCCGCGTCGACATCAGCGAGATCAGCGTCGTCGCCGTCGACATCGGACCAGGGCTCTTCACGGGGCTCCGAGTGGGCATCTCCACAGCGATGGCGACCGCCTTCGGTCTTGGCGTGCCGATGATCGGCGTCTCGAGCCTCGACCTGGTCGCGTTCCCGCTCCGCCACACTCGCCGCCTCATTGCGGCCACGATCGATGCTCGCCGAGGCGAAGTCTTCACCGCGTTCTACCGCCAAGTTCCTGGCGGTCTGCAGCGGGTGAACGAACCGCACGTCGTCACACCCGACGACCTCTACGCCGAACTCCAAGCCGCAAGTACCGAGTGCATCGTCGTTGGCGATGGGGCGCTCCGCTACCGCGAACTGTTCTCCTCGATCACCAAGGTCGAAGTCGCCGACGAAAGCCTGGCGTACCCGTCGGCCAACTCGCTCGTCGCCCTCGCGCACGCTCGTGCCCTGCGCGAAGAGTTCGTACAACCAGCCGAAATTCAGCCGCTCTACCTGCGCCGCCCCGACGCCGAAGTCAACTGGCAGACACGGCCCGAGCGATGACGACGATCCGCCCGTTGCACCAATCCGACATTGCTGAACTCCAGGCGATCGACGAGGTCGCACATGGCGAGGCATGGTCGACGGCCGCGTTCGGCGAGCAGATCAAGCTCGACGCCGTTCGTCACCTGGTAGCCGAAGGCGACGCAGGCACGATCGTCGGCCACGCCGGTGTTTGGCGAGACGGACCGACGTGGCGGATCACGAATGTTGCGGTCGCAGCCGAAGCGGCCGGCAACGGCGTCGCAACAGCGCTACTGCTAGAACTGCTGAACGATCCGCACGACTGCGATCGAATTGAGCTCGAAGTCCGGCCGAGCAACCGGGGCGCGCAGCGCCTCTACAACCGTTTCGGATTCGCGCCGGTGGGTATCGAACGAGGCTTCTATGACCGCAGCGACGCCTCCAGTTCTCGTGATGCGCTCGTGATGGCGATCGCCGAACCGAACTCGACCGCCTGGCGCGACCGCGTCGAGAACCTCCGCCAAACGATCAACCAGCGCACCGGCGACCACAGCACCGGCAACCACAGCAATAGAGGCGAAGCCGCATGACCGACACGATGAACTCACCAGCTTCCGAAGGCCAGACGATCCTTGGCATCGAGACTTCGTGCGACGAGACCGCCGCATCGGTGGTCGTCGATGGCCGCACGATCCTGTCGTCGGTCGTCAGCAGCCAGGTCGATCTCCACGCCCGCTTCGGCGGTGTCGTGCCCGAGATCGCCAGCCGGGCACATACCGACCTGATTACGCCGGTCATTGCCCAATCACTGGTCGAGGCCGGACGCGAAGGACGAGAGCTCACCGCCGTCGCTGCTACCTATGGCCCCGGACTCGTCGGCTCTCTGCTCGTCGGCGTCAGCGCCGCCAAAGCGCTTGCGCTCACATGGGGCGTTCCGTTCATCGGCGTGAATCACCTCGAAGGCCATCTCTACGCCGGGCTACTCGAAGAACCCGATCTTGAGTTCCCGCTCGTTGTGCTGCTCGTATCTGGCGGGCACACGATGCTCGTGGAAATGCGGGGCCACGGCCAGTACCGGCTGCTCGGTCAGACGGTCGACGACGCCGCAGGCGAAGCCTTCGACAAGGTGGCCCGCTATCTGGACCTCGGCTACCCCGGCGGCCCGGTGATCGATCGCCTGGCAACGCAGGGCGATCCGACCTCGATCAACTTCCCTCGCCCAATGATCAATGACGGCTACGAGTTCTCGTTCAGCGGCCTCAAGACCGCGGTCATCAACCACGTGCGCAAGAACCCCGACGTGTCGGCCGAAGACGTCGCCGCATCGTTCCAAGCCGCCGTCGTCGATGTGCTACTCGCCAAGACCGTGCGTGCTGCCGAAGACGTCGGCGCAACGGCGATCTGCCTAGCCGGCGGCGTTGCGGCCAACAGCGAACTGCGTGAACGCACGCTCGACCATTCGATGACGAGCGGCATTCGGGCCTTCGTGCCGAGCCGCTCCATGTGCACCGATAACGCCGCCATGATCGCAACCGCTGCCTGGTGGCGTATGCAATCTGATGGCCCGTCAGGGATGGACCTGGGTGCCCACCCGAATCTGAAACTCCCATGGATGGCGACGGCCTGAGCGCCAGACTGGCGACATGACCGCACCAGACTCTCGGCGACTCGTTGGGCTCCTGGCTGATGAAACGCGTCGTCGGATCGCTGCGGCGCTGATCCTGGCTGAAGAGCCGCTCTCGGCCGCCCAGGTGGGGGAGCAGGCCGGGGTGTCGCTTCGCGACGCTGTCGACGGGCTCGATCGGTTACAAGGTCTCGTCGAACAGGTCGGCGACGCATGGCGCCTCGACGGCGACGTGTTTCAACACGCCGCTCGGTCCGAGGCGGCCCCCGCAGCCCCGTCCGCGTTCGCCGACGAGCCCGGCGAGATCGCCAAGGTGCTCGACATTGCCTTCGCCGACGGCAAGCTCGTCAACTTCCCGACCAAGCGGGCCAAGCGACTCGTGGTGCTCGACCACCTGGTCCAGCGCTTCGAGATCGGGCAGCACTATCCCGAGGCCGAGGTCAACGCATCACTCGGCGAGGTCCACGACGATGTCGCCATGCTGCGCCGCTGGCTCGTCGACGAGCAGTTCCTCGACCGCAGCGGCGGCATGTACTGGCGCTGCGGCGGCAGCGTCTAAGTCGTTCGGTTGAGGTGCAGCTCGGCGCTTGCTCCGCTGCGCTCCGCGTCCCAAGCGGCGACGCGTTCGGTGTCCTCGTAGTCCTCCCAGGCGACCAAGCGTCCCCAGCTGGTCTCCAGCCACGCGACCGCTCGGTTGCTGTACGGGTCTGGCTCGCCGGATTCGCCAGGGACGAACGACTGCACGCGCAGTGCGATGCGGGTGTTCCACGGTGGGCCGTTGACCACGATGTCCTCGATCTCGAACTGGACACCCTCGGCCGCGAATCGATCGGCAAAGGCTCGACACTCGTCAACGCCGTTGTGGGTGACGTGTCGCAAGCGGCCCTTGATCACGGGCCGAAACATCGTCGCCCAACTGTTGTCGCCAGGGAACGCAATGGACGCATCAGGGCGCGCCATCCGCAGCAGCAAGCTCGCGTCGCCTTCGTTCAGCTTCTTGATCGCAAACCGCATGCCCGCTCGCACCGAGGCCTTGTACATGGGTTCGCTCCTTTGTCGGGGACTAGAACGATCACTCTAGCCGAACTAGAGCATTCGTTCTAGTAGTCTTCGACGGTGGCCCCGACGACTTCCTCTGCTGCGACGCGTGATCGCATCTTGACGGCCACGACCGAACTCTTTCGGCGCCAGGGGTACAACGGCACCACGCTGTCGCAGATCGTCGAAGCGTCGGCCGCGACGACCGGGTCGATCTATCACTTCTTCCCTGGCGGCAAAGACGAACTCACCGCCGAAGTGCTGCGAGTCTCGGGTGCTGGCTACGGCGAGCTGGTCGAGATCGTCATTCGCTCGGCCCTTGACCCCGCCACGGGCATGCACAATGCGTTCGAGGCCGCAGGTCAGCTCATGATCGAGACGGACTTCATCGATCCGTGTCCGATCGGCACGATCGCCCGCGAAGTCGCCAGCACGAACGAGCCGCTGCGCCTCGTCGCCGCCGACGTCATGCAGGGCTGGGTGGAGCGGCTCGCCGCGGTCCTCGTCGATGCTGGCATCGACGCTGCGCAGTCCGAGCGGTTGGCCTCGATGTCAGTCACCACGATCGAGGGCGGCTTCGTCATGGCTCGCACGCTCAAGGACATCGGTCCATTCCTCTCCGCCGGCGAGGTCGTCCGCCAGCTGATCGCCGACGCGCTTCCCGAGTAACGAGCCCAACGGCGCCCGTTGGGCCGTTGCGAATCGATTCGCTCACGAAAATCGCTCATTCCCAGGTGGCGGTTTCCGGCAGCGGCGCTAGCGTTAGCACTCGCCTCGTGAGAGTGCTAACTCGTCGATCGTTCGTGGAGGGCGGTCGACTTTCAATAGAAATTCTCGAGCATCAACTAGGAGAGAGACTCGATGAACCTGCAGCCCCTCGAGGACCGCATTGTCGTCCGCCCCGGTGAGGGTGAAGAGACGACCGCAAGTGGTCTCGTGATCCCAGATACCGCCAAGGAAAAGCCACAGCAGGGCGAAGTCCTTGCTGTTGGTCCCGGCAAGCGCAGCGAAAGCAGCGGCGAGCTGATTCCGATGGACGTAAGCGCCGGTGACACCGTCGTCTACAGCAAGTACGGCGGCACCGAAATCAGTGCCGGCGGCGAGGATCTCCTGATCCTCAGCGCCCGCGACGTACTGGCCATCGTTAAGTAGTCATGCCAAAGATTCTTAAGTTTGACGACGCCGCTCGCCGCGGCCTCGAAGCTGGCGTGAACAAGCTGGCCGACGCAGTCAAGGTCACGCTCGGCCCTAAGGGCCGCAACGTCGTCCTCGACAAGAAGTTCGGCGCTCCCACCATCACGAACGACGGTGTTTCGATTGCTCGCGAGGTCGAGCTCGAAGACCAGTTCGAGAACATGGGCGCCCAGCTCGTCAAGGAAGTCGCCACCAAGACCAACGACGTCGCAGGTGACGGCACGACGACGGCAACCGTTCTGGCTCAGGCTCTCGTCCAGGAAGGCCTCCGCAACGTGGCCGCTGGCGCAAGCCCAATGAGCCTCAAGCGTGGCATCGAAAAGGCAGTGGCTACCGCTGTTGCATCGATCGCCAAGCAGTCGTCCAAGATCAGCGGCAAGGATGAGATCGCACAGGTTGCGGCCATCTCGGCAGCTGACCAGAGCGTCGGCGAGACCATCGCCGAAGCGATCGACAAGGTCGGCAAAGACGGCGTTGTCACGGTTGAAGAGTCCAACACGTTCGGCATGGATCTCGACTTCGTCGAGGGCATGCAGTTCGACAAGGGCTTCCTCTCGCCGTACTTCGTCACCGACCCTGAGCGCCAGGAAGCCGTCTTCGACGAGCCCTACATCCTGTTCAACCAGGGCAAGATCGGTTCGGTCCAGGAAGTCCTTCCTGTGCTCGAAAAGGTCATGCAGACCGGCAAGCCACTCCTGATCATCGCTGAAGATGTCGAGGGCGAAGCCCTGGCAACCCTCGTGGTGAACAAGATCCGTGGCACCTTCAACTCGGTTGCCATCAAGGCTCCGGGCTTCGGCGAGCGCCGCAAGGCAATGCTCCAGGACATGGCGATCCTCACCGGTGGCCAGGTTGTCGCCGAAGAGGTCGGCCTCAAGCTCGACGCCGTTGGCCTCGAGATGCTTGGCCGTGCCCGCAAGGTCGTGATCACCAAGGACAACACCACGATCGTCGAAGGCGCCGGCAAGAAGGCCGACGTCGAAGGTCGCATCGCGCAGATCAAGGGCGAGATCGACAACACCGACAGTGACTGGGACCGCGAGAAGCTCCAAGAGCGCCTCGCCAAGCTCAGCGGTGGCGTTGCCGTCGTCCAGGTTGGCGCAGCCACCGAGGTTGAGCTCAAGGAAAAGAAGCACCGCATCGAAGACGCGCTGTCGGCCACTCGTGCCGCCATCGAAGAAGGCGTCGTCGCTGGTGGCGGAACCGCACTCGTGCGTGCCCGTGCCGCGGTCGCCAAGACGGTCAGCTCGCTCGAAGGCGACGAAGCCACCGGTGCTCAGGCTGTGTTCAACGCGCTGGCCGCTCCGGCCAAGCTCATCGCCGACAATGCCGGCCATGAGGGTGCGATCATCGTCCAGCAGGTCGAAAAGGCCAAGGGCTCCAACGGCTTCAACGCCGCAACTGGTGAAATGGAAGACCTGGTCAAGGCCGGCGTCATCGATCCAGCCAAGGTGACCCGCGCCGCGCTGCAGAACGCAGCGTCGATCGCCAGCTTGCTCCTCACCACCGAGGTGCTCGTTGCCGACAAGCCAGAACCTGCTTCTGCAATGCCAGCCGGCGACCCAATGGGTGGCATGGGCGGCATGGGCGGCATGATGTAATGCCTGCTCGTCTCGACTGAGACGGGCACCCAATTGCAAAAAGCTTCGATCAATGCCGGGCCTTCGGGCCCGGCATTGGCCGTTTTACCAGTTCAATACGAGAGCCCTGTCCGGCGCTGTAGGTGTCGTTTGGTAGCGTCGGCTGGCCAACGAGACGCCGTTCGCGGCTGGAGTAGCAATGGGCTTGTTTTCAAGGACGTTCCGTCCGAATGTCCTTCATGACTTCGGAGAGATAACGAGTGGTCGCGAGGGACTCGCAAAGTTCCGGTTATCGCTCTCGCTGATTGACGACCAAGGCGTGAAGTACCTTCGCTTCGCTCGCAAAGCGGTCGCTCCGGGCGCATTTGGCGTTACGTACACGTTCATCCCCGAGGGTGACTTCGGAAAGCTGAAAGCAGCGGTCGACGCTGCCGTCGACCTGTGAACGACGTTCACAGCACTTGAGGACCATGCCGTCGCGAACGGCTACCGGGTGGTCACCGTGAGATTTGCTGGGCCCCGCAGGGTCGTGGATCGCTTCCAGGCGAGCTGATCAACGCGGTACTCGGGGAACCGTTCGACGAAGCTGCGAATAGCGATCCGGCCCTCCATGCGGGCCAAGGCTGCGCCAAGGCAGTAGTGGATTCCTTGGCCGAATGAGAACGGATGAGGTTCGGGCCGGTCGAGCTGCAGCTTGGCCGGGTCCGTGTAGACCCGAGGGTCGCGGTTGGCCGCACCGATCAGCACGGTGACCACCGCACCGGCCGGAATGACGTGCCCGCCGACTTCGAGCGGCTCGGTGACGACGCGGTCGGTGTTCTGCACCGGGCTGTCGTGGCGCAGGAACTCCTCGGTGGCGTTGGCGGCCAGTTCCGGCGCATCGATCAGCTGGCGCCGTGCCGCGTGGTCGCGGCTAAGGGTGACCAGCGCGTTGCCGATCAGCCCGCTGGTTGTCTCGTGCCCGGCAACCATCAACAGCAGACACATCGATTCGAGCTCGCGCTCGCTCAGACGGTCGCCGTCTTCCTCTGCATTGACCAGCGCCGTCATGATGTCGTCTTGCGGATTGATGCGACGCTTGGCGAACTCGGCTCGAAAGATCGCAGTCGCTTCGCTGAGTGCGGCCGCCATCTCGTCGACATCGAAGCCGGACAACGGGTCGACGAGGAAGGCAATGGTGTCCGAGAGCTCGTGCAGTCGCGGCCACTGCTCAGCATCAACGCCGAGCATCGATCCGATCATGTAAATCGGTACCTGCGAAGCGAACCGGTGCATGACGTCGAACTCGTCGAGCGGTTCCAGTTCGTCGAGGATCTGGTCGGTGATCTTCTCGACTTGGGGTTCGAGCTGAGCGATAGCTCGGGGCGTGAATGCCCGGTTCACGAGCTTGCGGAGACGCGTGTGGTCGGGCGGGTCGACCATCAGCATCATGGTGACGACCATGTCGATGAGGTTGCGATCGATGTGCTTGTACGGCGGAATCTTGGTGATCAGCTCGCTGCGGTCGACCGAGACCGGTGCCCGCAGTACCTGCTCGCATTCTTCGTAGCCGGTGATCAGCCAGTTGGCGATGCGGGTGTGGTTGTACACGGGCCCGTGCGCACGGAGCGACTCGTAAATCGGGTACGGGTCGATGTGGCGGCGAGGATCGAGGGGGTTGAACGGTGCGAGCGGGCGGTTCAGCCAGCCGGCCATCCGATCCGAACGAGCGACACGCCGAAGCGTCGGCAACACCATCGCCATGGTGGTCGCCTGGTCGGGCAGCATCTCTCGGAATCGGTCTCGCATGATCGAAGTCTTGTTGGGAGACGGGCTGGTTTCAACCCAGATACGCGTCGGATCGGCGGCTGCTTTCGAACATGTTCAGAATCGGGCGGAAGCGTGAGGGCCTCTCACGTGGTTTCATGATCATGACTTCTCTGCCGAAGGACATCTCATGAGCCCAGATCGAGTGAGTAAAGATCGAGTGAGCCCAGAACGGATTGCCGTCGAACGGCATCGACGTGGCAACCGCTGGATGCACTGGATCAACTTCCCGTTGCTGACCATCATGATCTGGAGCGGGCTCCGGATCTACTGGGCTGACCTGCGCGACCCGTTCGGTGTCGGAATTGGCGGCTGGCACTGGTTCGAGCTGTTCCCCGATTGGATCAACGAGCCGCTCGGACTGGACCGCAAGCTGGCCCGCGGCATGGCGTTCCACTTCACGTTTGGGTGGCTCCTGACGCTCAATGGCGGCGCCTTCTTCGTCTACCTGTGGCGTACGGGCGGCTGGCGCAACTTCTTGCCGACTCGTGACGATCTACGCACGATCCCGGCGGTGCTGCTGCACGAGGTCGGACTTCGCAAAGAGGCCCCGCCGCAGGGCAAGTACAACGGCATGCAACAGCTCACCTACGCCATCGTGCTCGTCATGGGCGCACTGGCCGTGATCAGTGGCTTTGCCATCTACAAGCCCGTCCAGCTCTCGCTGCTCACGGCGATGTTCGGCGGCTACGAGGGCGCCCGCTTCGTGCACTTCTGGGTCACGATCGGCTTCGTCCTGTTCTTCGGCATCCACATCTTGCAGGTCGCCCGAGCCGGGTTCCGCAACTTCTGGTCGATGGTGACCGGCTACGAACTGCTCGATGCGCCGGAGGAACCGGCACAACCAGAATCGAACGACGAGCTCGAGGAGGTCGGCGCATGAGCGATCAACCAACCAACGAGAACAATGACATCAGCGGTGACGAGATCGACAGCGAAGAGCTGATCGACAACGGCGAGCAGCTCGACGTACAGGGCATCGCCGGATCGTTCGCTGCTCCGATCGCCGCAGACGCCCCCGTGCACCGGGTTGCCGCAGACCTGCGCGGCAAGACCATGACCGAAGCCGACTTCCGCAGCCTCTCGCGTCGGTCATTGCTGACTGGCGGCGCAGGTGCGCTGGCCGCGGTTCTGGGCTTCCGGTGGATCCAAGGCCGTCCGGCCGATCGTCGCATCCCCGACGTGCTCCGGCAGGGCCACGAGGTCAACGAGTCGATCTGGCGAGCATTGTTCCGAGACGGAGCGGAGGCCCCGACCTTCGACTTTGCCGAGTCATCGGAAATGCGGGTGAATGGACGCCACGGCATCCGCGAGGACCTGAATATGGACACCTGGGAGATGCGGGTGATCGGTCGCAGCGGCGAGACCATCGGCCGCTATGACCTCGATGACCTGCGAGCACTGCCTCAGACCGAGATGACGGTCGAACACAAGTGTGTCGAGGGCTGGTCCCACATCGTGACGTGGGGCGGCGTGGTCTTCAGCGACTTCGTTGAGCGCTTCCATCCCGAAGAAGCCGATGCACCGTTCGTCGGCCTTGCGACTCCTGACTTCGAATATCAGGTCGGGCTCGAACGGGCGGCGATGATGCACTCTCAAACCATGCTGACGCTGGACCTGCAACGGGCTCCGCTTAGCGAAGCTCACGGTGCTCCGGTGCGGCTGACGACACCGCTCAAGTACGGCATCAAGCAGATCAAGCGCATCGGCACGATCCGCTTCAGCGAGACCCAGCCCGAGAACGATTACTGGGCCGAGCGCGGCTACGACTGGTACGCCGCCCTCTAAACCGCCATTTTCCGGGCCTGGAGTGTGGCGC
>CALDGN010000092.1 GCA_937942965.1 uncultured Acidimicrobiales bacterium
TGCCGACGCCCCCCGGGCCGACCACGGTGACCAGGCGGCCTTGGGCGAGCTGGTCGGCGATGCCGTCGAGATCGGCTTCGCGGCCGTGGGCATGCGGCAGGTCAGCCGACAAGTTGTGCTGGACATCTGCAGCGGTACGCAGTTCCGGAAACGGCGAAGCGACGGTCGCGCGTTCGGCCTGGAAGAGATGGATGGCGTCATCGAAGTCTCGGACTCGGAACGATCCGAGATCGTGCAGTTCGATGTCACCGAGGTCGCCAGCAAGCTCAGCGGTTTCGGGGCTGACGACCACCTGTCCCCCATGGCCAACGCCGCCGATGCGGGCAGCTTGGTGCACGGGGAACGCGATGTAGTCGCCGTCTCGCGGATGTCCGACGCCCGTGTGCATGCCGATGCGAACGCGGATCCGAGCGTCGGTGGGCCACGGGTGCGCTTCGAGTCGTTCGATCGCATCGACGGATGCCCGGATTGCGTCGGTCGGGTCGGCGAACGCCACGAAGAAGGCGTCGCCTTCGGTCTTGACCTCGGCGCCCTGGTGGTCGTCCCACGCTTGCCGCAAGATCTCGTTGTGGGTCTCAAGCAGCGGCGGATACGCATCGCCGAGGGCGCGAAAGAGTGCCGTCGATCCTTCGATGTCGGTGAACACAAAAGTCACCACACCACCAGGCAGCTCCCGCGCCACCCGTTCGATTCCCGCCATTGCTCTATGGACGGTAGCACTCCGCATGTGGTCGCTCCAGCGTGGGCCGCTTAGCCTCATCAGCGGTGACCGAGTCGATGCAGCCAACACAGCCGAACCACGGCATCCAGAACGAGGGCACCCAACGGCTGCTTCACCGCCTTGACCTCACCGAGCTGACGTCAGACGACCGATCGGTCACCTGGCGAGGAACCGCCGGCGAGAACGCCATGAACATGTCCGGCGCGTTGTTCGGTGGCTTCGTGCTCGCCCAATGTGTGGTGGCCGCCGGACGGACGCTTCCCGACATGCGGGTCCACTCGCTCCAGCAGGTGTTTCTGCGTGGAGGCAAGCCGAGCGGCGAGATCGACTACCGCTGCGAGGTCCTCTTCGAAGGGCGGACCTACGGGTCGGCCCGGGTCGAAGTCGTGCAGAACGGCGACGTCATCTCTCACGCCCAGGTTGGGTTCACGAACGGTGTCGACGGCCCCGAGCGAGAAGCCGCGACGACGGCACGGAGCCGCCTCGAAGACACGGTCAATCGCGACGAGCTTCGCCAGCGACGCAACTGGCAAGATCAGCCGCTCGAGGTTCGCGTCGTGCCCGGCCACGAAGACGACGACCTCGCAACGCTCGACACCTGGTTCAAGCCGTACGCCCCGCTTCCCGACGACCAGGTCTTGCACCAGGCATTCCTTGCGTTCGTCAGTGACCGTGCGTTCATGACGACGGCGTGGAAGCCGTTCCTCGCCGAGCACGGACGCCCTCGGGGCGCCACCCTCGATCACACGATCTGGTTCCACCGCCCCGTCGATCTCTCCGACTGGCACGTCTATGCCATGCACGGGCCAGCGGTCATCGATGGTCGTGGTCTCAGTCACGGCACGATGCATGACCAAGGCGGAAACTTGGTTGCATCCGTCGCGCAACAAGGCTCGTTGCGCGTCCGCCGAGACGCGAGCTGACGTGACCACAGCGGACAGCGTTCCCACTCCGACCGACGATGCGATTCCACCCCGGGCCTGGCTCGCGTTGGCCGTCTCGACGATCGTTGTGTTCCTGGTGGTCATCGACATCTCGGCCGTCAATGTCGCCTTCCCGTCGATCCGCGAAGACTTCGAGGTCAGCAATAGCCAGCTGAGTTGGGTCCTGTCGGCATACAACATCACCGTCGGCGCGCTGCTCATGTTGTCTGGTCGATTGGCCGACTCGATCGGGCGCCGCAAGGTCTACCTGCCGGGCGTCGCGATCTTCGGGATCGGTTCGATGCTGTGCGCAGTCGCTCCAGCCGCCGGCTGGCTCATCGCCGCCCGTGTCGTGCAAGCAATCGGTGGTGCCATCACGCTCGCAGCGGGGTTCGCGGTGATGCTGCCCGAGTTCCCGCCAAGCCGACGCGGGACACCGATCGGAATCGCCGGCGCGACGGGCGGCCTCGGCGCAGTCGTCGGACCCGTTGTCGGATCCCTGCTCATCGACGTGTGGTCTTGGCGCGGCATCTTCTGGCTGAACGTGCCGCTCTGTCTCCTCGTGCTCGTCCTCGGTCCCCGCTGGCTCAGCGAGTCGAAGGACCCCAACGCAACCGGGCGCATCGACCCGATCGGCGTGCCCGTTGGCACCGCGGCGGTTGGTCTCATGATGTTCGCCATCGTGCAGAGCGAGACGTGGGGCATCGGCGACGTGCGGGTAATCGCCCTGTTCCTGTTCGGCTTGGCGCTCGTGCCGTACCTGCTGCATCGCTGTCGAATCCATCCCGAGCCGCTGATCCAGCTCGACCTCTTCCGCTACCGATCCTTTGCGAGTACGAACTTGGGCGTGACGTTCTACGGCCTTGCGTTCACGGCGGGCTTCCTCACCAACTCGCTGTTTCTCCAAGAGGTCTGGGACCTGCCGATCCGCGATGTCGGCCTCGCGCTCGCGCCGAGCCCGGTGCTGTCGGCAGTCGTTTCGCCCATCACCGGACGGTCAGCCGATCGGATCGGACACCGGTGGCTGCTCGGCATCGGTTGCTTGTCCCTTGCATCGTGCTACCTGCTGTTGGTGTTACTGATCGGCGACGACGTCCAGCTGTGGTCGCGGTTCGTTCCGATCTCGTTGCTCGGCGGCCTCGGCGTCGGGCTCACCGTCGCGACCTGGTCGAGCGCTGGTGTTAGCGACATCCCCCAGGCGAAGTTCGGCGTGGCTGGCGCAACGTTCAACACGCTGCGCCAGGCCGCCTACGCACTTGGCATCTCGGTGGTCATCACGCTGATCGCAGCGGCCGGTGACGACACGACGCTCGAGGGTGTGAAGTGGGCCTGGCTCTGGGCCCTCGGCGCCTATGTCGTCGCTGCCGCCGCGGTCATGTTGACGTTCCCGTCCGGCTCGGCCCGAGACCGGGCCACGGCCACCTAGTCCGCTTCCAACTCACCGATTCAGAACCCGGAAACCGGGTTCTGAATCGGTGAGAAGCGACGAACGGCGCAGGGACCGGGGTGATCGGTCAGGCGAGGACGAACTGGAGCTCGGTGACCCAGTCGTCCTGATTCGGCGGGCAGGCGTGATAGATCTCACGGCTATAGCCCGCGGCGACCTCGCCCGCGTCACCGATCCATCGGTCCAGCGCGAGATAGCTCTGGTCAACGGTTGTCATCGGACCGTGATGCACCAACGTCGCCGCCCGGTCAGCGGCCGGAAGTTCCACGAGCGTGATGACATCTGAGTCGATCGTGGTGTCGGCCGCGATCGTGACGCCAGCCCAGATTTCGAGTTGACCATCATCGGTTGGTCGGTAGAACGCGACGGTCGGCGACCCCGGCACGATGCCGAGGCGACCGAGCTCGCCATAGATCCTCGGGTAGAGGCGCCCGAAGATCGGAGCGAAGTCGACCTCGAAGTCGGCAACGGTTTCGAACGCTGCAGCGACGCCTCGGGCCTCGAGCGGTTTGACGACGATCGACGCATCGAGCGTCGTTGGTTCGGCTACCTGATCAGCCATGGTGTGTTCTCCTGTCATGAGTTTCAGTCGAGCACGGAGTCGGTCGGTTCGCTGCCGTTCGGCGTCGAGCGCTGCTTCTGACTCAACGAGTCGTTCCCGCAGCATCGTGACGACCGTGTCGGCGTCCTCATCGAGCGCCACCCGAATCTCGGTCAGCGACAACCCGGCGTCCTTCAGCGCAAGGATGCGATGAAGGTCGGCGAGTTGGACTGACTCGTACGAGCGGTAGCCCGACGACGGCTCGATCCGGGCAGGTTCGAGCAGGCCGATGTCGTCGTAGTGCCGCAACGTGCGGACCGAGACCTTGGCCATGTGGGCGAACTCGCCGATTCCGTGCATGTCCTCACCCTGAAGGCTTCCGCTACGGAAGAGTCAAGCAGAAACCTCAGATCACGGCCGAGGTTGGCCGTCGACGTTGGCTTCGTAGTCGATCTGCCAGAGGTTGCGGCTGGTCTGCAAGGCCATGACGACCATGGCGACCGCGTTGAGTGCGACGATCACGGGCACACCCCAGCTGAAGATCTCGGTGCCGACGAACACGACGAACGTATTGAGCGCGATGTAGCCGATGCGGATCTCGGTCGGGCCAATGCCGTAGTACGCGATCTGGAACTGGTTGGTCGCCGCGAAGCTGAGGAACGAGATCGCCATCGTTGCGCAGGTGATGAGCAGCAGGATCAGGAAAAGAAACTCGAGCCATTCCGATTCGACCAGGAACGAATAGGCGATGACGATCGATCCGGCGAAGAAGAAGTCGAGCAGGTGGTCCATGTAGAAGCCCCACTTCACCAAGCCCTGTTTGCGGAACTTGCCGAGGGAGCCGTCGAGCGAGTCGGTGAGCCATTGGCCAAACACCATGACGGACACGCCGTGGAGCCAGGCGAGGTTCTCGGTTGCGAGCCAGCCGAACAGGATCGTGCCTGCGGACCAGAAGATGGTCACGTAGGTCAGGTGGTGGCTCATGATCGGGCGTGGCACCTTGGGGATCGCCCAGTCGATGAACTGACGCTCGACCCGTCCGAGTACGGACTGGCCCTTCTTCTTGTCCCCGGCGAATTCGGCCATGGCTCTCCCGTCGGCATCGATGCGATGCCGTCGAGCCAGTCTGGTCCGCCAGCCCCAATCCGCCGCGGACCTCGCTTGGCTCGACCCGGCGCTAGCGGGGTTGGGCGAAGCGGGTTGGTTGGGTGCCGGTGCGGGCACGGGCGACCAGGTCGGCGTCGACAAGATCGCCAAGGGCTTCGTATGGCACGACCGTGGTGACGCCACCGATGGCACCCAGGCGATCGGTGCCGAACTCGACGCCGACCGGTGTGAGTGCCAGCGACGAGAACGCAGGGCCGTCGGCGCCCGACCAGTCCAGGTAGTCGAGCGGCAGGATTTCCTCGGCCGAGGCTTGCCCGATCCAGATGTCGTGGATCTCGTCGAGCCGGTCGAGATCGAGAATCTCGTCGACGTCGATGATGCGGCGTTCCGCAAGATCGACGACGAGCGAGGCGTGCCCGTAGTTCGGGTACGGGCGACAACAGACGTACTCGTACCAATTCCATCGGAACGAAGCGAGATCGTCGGCCGCCAGCGTCACGTCGTAGAGCAGTTCGTATTCGCCGCCAATCGAGCTGTCACTGCCCTCGCGTTCAACGGGTGGGTACTCGATGACGTCGGCGACCCACCAGTCGGTCTGCTCCCCCAGCCATGCATCGATGGCGCCATTGAGACGGCCTCCGTCGCTGAGGTCGAACGTTGGGGCGACGGTGAGCAGGCGAACCGTTGGTTCGGTGTCGATGATGAGTTCGCGGACCGCTGGCGTCCATCCCGGAAATGCCGGCAACGGGTTCGCGGTGATCGCAAGGTCGATGCTCGTCGACTGGTCGCGCCGGATGTCGTTGGTGAACAGCACCCGGAAGAACCCGCTCGAGGGCAGCTGTACCTCGAGGCTCGAATCGCTCGACTGGCCAATGACGGTGCCGGCGCTATCGGTGAGAAGCACTCCGGCTTGTGTCCCGCGGCGATGTGTTGTTGTGACCCACTGTCCGGCACTGGCTTCGAAGATCAGTTCGTTCGTCTCGTCGACGTTGCTCAGCTGCACGACTGCGGCGCTTGTGCCCGGCAGGAACTCGAGTTCGTTGTCGGCCTCGTCGTAGTTGTTGAGCCGCATCCACCGCAGTGGTTCGACGTGCTCGACGTGCAGGAGACCGTCGGACGCCAGCGCCAACCGGTGCTGGCTCAGCATGTTGGGACAGCACGCGCCCTGGTCGGTCAAGAAGTTCTCGGTGATGACCAGGCCGTCGCTGATCTCGTAGTGCCAGAGACCGCCATCGGCCCGATCTCCTGTGCCGACCCAGCCGCGTTCGACGACCCGGTCATCGACGAGGTCCCACACGCCGAGGCGACCGAACTGGCCCGACCCTCCGGTGTTGAAGCCCGTCTGCACGACGGCTTCGTCGGTTCCGTCTCCGTCAAGGTCGCCGTACTGGACCTCGATCACTCGGAACCACAAGTAGCCGGGTTCGTCGGTGAACTCGCCATCGGCAACCGTCACGACGAGTTCCTCGCCGAACGTGACGGGATAGGCGAAGTCGTTGAAGAAGTCGACATCGCCGATGTCGCCCGTTGAGGGCGCCGTCGTGCCGAGCGCCGATGCGTCGGCGATGGGCCAATCTCGGCTGTCGCCGTTTCCGCCGATGACCTCGCCATCGTCGTCGCGAGTCTTCACGGGCGGCGTGGTTGGACGCGGGGCGGCCCGTTCATCATCGCTTTCCGCGGCGCTGTCGGTGACGTCACCGGAGGAGTCGGGTGCCGCAGACACGCTTGGCGCCACTGTCGGGGCGGCGGCCGGGGTCACCGACTCGCTACTTCCACACGATGCTGCCAACAGCACCACGACCAAGAGAACAATCAACCGCCGCATCACTTCCCCAGTGTGACGCGGCCAGCGCACTTCGTCTCTGGGGATGACTCCCCAAGTCACACCGAAGCGGGGTGGCACACGTTCGCGGCCGCTGGCGATCTACGCTCAAACGCCGTGGGGACTCTGTGGGTCGACTTCGCCGGCATTGCGCAACTGGTCAACGAGACGTTGACCTTTGGCCGCAATGCTGAGCTCGCGCTCGACGAAGACAACCGCTTCATGCATCGCACGACGGGCGAGTTCCGCTACGTCGACTCGGCGTGGTGGCTCTACAACCTCGGCCGTTCGTCGCGCCTCTTGGTGTTCGGCTCGAACGGTGCTCGCATCGAACTGCCGCCTGGCACCGAGTGTGCGTTGCCGATGCCCGAAGGTTCGGTCTCGTTCGTCGCTGGCCCGACGCCATATCAGCTGCTCTACCGGGCCGACGCTCCCGTGATCTCGCAGCGAGACCCGTTGGCGACCGGCGAAGCAACCGTCGAGTTCGGCACGGCACTCACCGATCGCGAGACGGTGTACCTGACGACCTTTGCTCTCGATCGTCTGCGGGGCCGGTCCAACGCGCTGCTCACCTATGCCGTGGTGGCCCAGTTGTGGGGCGTCTCCGAGAAGACGATCGACAACACGCTGCAACGCGTGCGATCCCGGCTG
>CALDGN010000093.1 GCA_937942965.1 uncultured Acidimicrobiales bacterium
GTCGTCGCTGTACCTCTTCGGCGAGTCACCCACCGACGGCTTGACCTACGCCCGCTACCAGGGGCCCACGACACCGACGCCGACTCCAGAGCCCACGGCAACGCCGGAACCGACCGCCACACCGACTCCCGAACCGACCGCCACGCCCGTGCCGACAGCAACGCCGGAACCAACCGCAACGCCTGAGCCGACAGCGACAGCAACGCCAGAGCCCACGGCAACTCCAGAGCCAACCGCAACTCCCGAACCCACGGCCACGCCGGAACCAACGGCGACACCAGAGCCGACAGCCACCGTTGCCCCAACGCCCACGACGCAAATCGCCGTCAGTGCGGGCGCAGAGCGCGCCGAGGACCCTGGCACCTTCTCGACAGCGCCTGAGACCAGCGACGGAGCGTTCGGCTTCGGGCTGATCCCTCAGGCCGAAGCTGCGGGCGCACAAGACGCGGACTCCCAAGCCGTCGGTGGCACCGGGGGCGGCGACGCTGCGGGTGGCGCCGGGTTGGCCGCAACGGGCCAGACCAGTGCACCGGGCACGTCGTTCGGTGTCGCCCTGGTCCTACTCGGCAGTGCGGTTGTCGTTGGCGGCCGTCGACTCAGCCGCCGCTGAGTCTCGACTAGCTCAGGACGTCGTCGAGCTCGGCGACCATGCCCGTGTAGAACGGGCCGAAATCCGCGTACACCGACGAGGCTTCATCGAAACGCATCGTGTACACGACCTCTTTGAGGTCATCGGGGTGCTGGCCAAACAGCGTGACGCCCCACTCGTAGTCATCGAGGCCGGTTGATCCGGTGATGAGCTGCACGATGCGGCCGGCGAACTTGCGGCCCGAGGTGCCGTGTTCGTACATGAGTTCTTTGCGGCGGTCGTACTCGAGCGTGAACCAGTTCTGGTCGTCGCCGACGCGCTTCTTGCTCATTGGGTAGAAGCACCAGGCAGGCTTGTCCTCGGGCGGCATCACTGGCCAGAGGCGCATGTTCTTCATCTCGTCGGGGATACCCATCGCGTACTCGCTGAGTTCGGTGAGCGATACGTAGCTGTCCACGAGCTCCAAGCCCGAGGCGACGAGATCGGTTTGTAGTTGGCGCAGCGACCACAGGTTCGGGCCGAGGCCCATCACCGCGATGTCCGCCTTGTGGCCGAGCATGGCGATGGATACGACCTGGTCCTCTCGACCGCGGCAAGCTTCGACCGCGGCGATCGCGGCGGCCTTGTCGACGCCAGCGCCGACCTTGAAGAACAGGTGGAGGACACCTTGGCCGATCGATGGGCGAACATCCTGGGTCATGCGGTGCCTCCGGGGGCATAGAAGTTCAGTGTTCCGTTGCGGGCGAACCCGGCGAGCTGAAGACCTGCGGTCGTGGCGGCCTCGACGGCGAGCGCCGATGGTGCGCTGACGGCGACGACGCTGGTGAAGCCAGCCGCCCATGCTTTCTGCACCATCTCGAACGATGCTCGGCCGCTGACGAACAGGCCAAGATCCTGGGCGGGCAGCTTGTTGTCGAGGCGGAAGCGACCGACGACCTTGTCGACGGCGTTGTGGCGGCCGATGTCTTCGCGGGCTTCGAGGATCACGGCGTCGCGGTCAAAGGCGGCGGCTGCGTGGAGGCCACCGGTTCGGTCGAAGACGGGCTGGTGGCCAGCCATCGATGACACGACCTTGAGCAGCACGTCGGGGTCGAACGGTTCGGCTGTGGGGACTCGATCGATGCGGTCTGCGATGTCGGCGATCGCCTCGGTACCGCAGAGGCCACACGACGAGCTGATGACACCCAACCGAGGCTTCGGTTCGGGTGCGCCAGGAGCGGTGACCGAGACGACGTTGAATTCGGTCTCGACAGCGCTGCCGGTCGCGCAATAGCGAATCTCGGTAACGGTTGCATCGCCGAGCATCCCGTCAGCGTGCAGCAGACCGACCGCCAGTTCGAAGTCGTGACCGGGCGTGCGCATCGTGGTTGCGACGTCGGTTTCGTTGACTCGAACGGTCAACGGTTCTTCGACGACGACTTCCTCGGGGCGACGCTTCAAGAGCGCGCCGTCGTAGTGCTGCGCCATCACTCGCTCAGTGCGCCCACGTGCCATCGAGAAAACGCTATCTGCTCCCCCGCGCTTTGGTTTTCGGATGCGATCACTGCGCGTGCGAGTCTGAACGCCTGCCCCGCTGCCGCTTGCTGCACGAAGGACCGTCATGGCGCTCGAACCTGGACCATTGCAAGTTCTCGCTGATGCGTTCGCCAACCATGGTGACGTGATGGCCGACATCGCCGAGCTCGGCTTCTGGCCGACCACCTACGTGTCCGAGCGTTCGGCCGAGGTTCCGCTCCACTGGCACGACGCCGATGTGACTGGCTACGTGCTCGAGGGATCGAGCTACATCCTCGATGCCGAGGGTGTCCGCCACGAACTCGTGCCTGGCACGAAGCTCGTGATCCCGGCCGGCGCCGTGCATGCCGAGGGCGAGGTCACCGACCGGATGGTCTACATCGTGGCGACCGACCGGGCCGAGAACCTGATCGATGTCTTGCTTCCGTTACACGACCCAGCGGACGCCCCGCGCTAGCGCTCGACCAAAACGGCAACTGGCGCCTCCCGAAGGAGGCGCCAGCAGCTCAAGACAATCCGCAGAGCAGGCAGAGGCCCGCAAGGGCCGAACCTGCGATTGCGAGGAAGTTAGAAGTCCATGTCGGGCATGCCGCCCGCGCCGTCGTCTTCAGGAAGGTCGCTGATCACGACCTCGGTGGTGAGGAACAGTGCAGCGATCGAGCCTGCGTTCTGCAGGGCCGAGCGGGTCACCTTGGCGGCGTCGATGACACCGATTGCGACCAGGTCCTCGTATTCGCCGGTTGCGGCGTTGAGGCCCTTGTTGCCCTTGAGGTTGCGCACCTTGTCGACGACCACGCCGCCGTCCATGCCAGCATTGATGGCGATCTGGTGCAGCGGGCCTTCGAGGGCCTTAGCGACGATGCGAGCACCAGTAGCGGTGTCACGGTCTTCGATGGTCTCGATGAGATCGAGGACAGCCTTTTGCGCACGGATCAGGGTCACGCCGCCACCAGCGACGACACCCTCTTCGATGGCGGCCTTGGTGGTCGAAACAGCATCTTCGATGCGGTGCTTCTTTTCCTTGAGCTCAACCTCGGTTGCGGCGCCGACCTTGAGCACGGCCACGCCGCCGCTCAGCTTGGCGAGGCGCTCTTGGAGCTTCTCGCGGTCGTAGTCGCTGTCGGTGTTGTCGATCTCACCCTTGATCTGGGCGATGCGACCATCGACGTCGGCCTTCTTGCCGGCGCCTTCGATGATGAGGGTTTCGTCCTTGGTAATGACGACCTTGCGGGCCGAACCCAGCATCTCGAGGCCAACGGACTCGAGCTTGAGGCCGACCTCTTCGCTGACGACCTGACCACCGGTGAGGATGGC
>CALDGN010000094.1 GCA_937942965.1 uncultured Acidimicrobiales bacterium
AACACCGTGATCGAGTCCCAGCTGTCGCCTGGCATTGTCGTCGGCGACATCGACGTGGCGTCGGCGCCTGGCTTCGTCGTCGTGAGCCAGACCGGGGACGCCGCCGTTGCCGTTGAGCCGACGCTAGTGCAGCTCCAACGAGGCTCGGACCTGCTCGATGGCGAGACCGTCTCCTTCGTGGTTCACGGTCGGGTCGGACCGAACGCCGACGAAGGTGCAGTTCTCGACCATCTCGTGTTGGCGGCGAGTAACAACACCTCGACGGCGTCAGCCGCAGCTGCACCCATCATCGTCGCCAACACGGCGAACTGGACGATCAGCGGATTCGCGTCGGGCGAAGCGACCTATGGGCGCAACGAGACACACCGAGTCGCGATCTGTGGCCCAACCGAGGCGAACACCGCGCACGGTGACCTTGTCCTCGACCTCGCGTTGCCCGACGGGTCGGCGATCGTCGACTCGGGCGAGGGTGAGGTCACGCCTACGGGCCTTCGTTGGTTGGTGCCTGCGGTGACCGCAGCGGACCTGGCTGATGAGCACGACGTTGACCTCGCTGCCAAGCGGGCCCCCGAGTACTGCCACGAGTTTTTCCCGACCGTTCGTTGGGGTGCTCCCGACTTCGTGCTCGGCGACGCGATCCCCGTCACCCTGACGCTCACGGATAGCAGCGGCGTAGCTGCGGACTCGCTCTGCGTCATCGGTTGCCGTGTCGACGCAGCTCTTTCCCTCGTCGCCTCGACGACGGTGATCGAGGCGACGGTCACCGGCCCCGATGTCGTCAATGCCGGAGGGCTTGCCGAGTGGGATGTCGCGTTCGACGCCTCCGCAACGGTCGAAGACGTGCAGGTGCCTCTGCTCGACGTCCTGCTGCCCGTCGGCCTGCAGCTCGAACGCATCGACCTGAGCGGTCTTCCCGACGGGGCAGAAGCGCAGGTATATGCCTCGACCGACGCTGGGGACTCGTTCGGTCCAGAACCGATTCGTACCGGCGATACCGACGCGTCGATGTTCGATCGCAGTGCGTTCGACCCGGCCGTCGGCGCATCGGTATCGATCAACGCGCTGCAAATTCGCTTCACGTCCGCGGCCGGCGAACCTCTGCTCCGAGCGGGAGGCCAACCGAACCTCACCCTGGTCTCCTCACCCGATCCGGTGCAGCCACCGGTCGGCAGCGCCGAGCTTTGTGCCATGGCAACGTCAGCCAACGCTGCGTCGATCGAAGGCCAGTCGTGCCATGTTGTCGCGGTCCAGGACGCTGCGGCCTCGTTCGGTCCGGTCGCGTCGGTGATCACGCCAGCTGCTCCGACCACCGATCAGGTCGTGTCGACGATCGTCCAGATCCCAATGAGTAATGGGGCCACGATCATCGAGCCGATTGTGGGTGCGCTTCTTCCCGTCGGCTTCGAGTTCCGCGGCCTCGATGCAGTCAACGCCCCCGAGTGGGTTGCTGCGCCCCCTCGTCCGATCATCGAAACGACGCCAGACCATGACGGCACGGGTCGCACGCTCGTGACCTTCCACTGGACCGACACGGACGACGGTCGACTCGCAAGCCATGCATTTGCGTGGACGCCAGCAGAGATGCGGGCGGCTGGGATCTACTCACAGCTCGATCTCGAACTTGTTTGGCGAATCGCGGCACCCGGAGGTCATCCGTCCGGGGTGGACCCGATCGACGTCGCTGCCACCTCACTGATCTCCCCGCCGGCGAGCTGCCCTGTCGGAGCCACGCTTCGAGACGACCAGCTTGGGTTGGGGACGGCACTGGTCTGTGCCACCGAGACCGCCACCGACACCACGAGCGGCGCGTCGCTGATCCAGACCAACCTCGCTGCCGGCGTCGAGCTGCTCCCGTTCGCACCCATAGACCCGACAGAGACCTGGTGCGACCCCATACGGATCGACGACGTCGAGTGGACGTCGTCGACGTGCGCTGCGCCGAGCACGCCGAATGGTCGCGTTCAGTTCCGAAGCGAGGTCACCAACACTGGTAATCGCGGCCTCACCGATGTGTGGAGCTACGGACTGCTCCCGCTTCGTGACGACGTCGGCATCGATCCCGACACATGGCAAACACCGCGTGGGTCGGAGTTGGCGGCGTCGTTGACGGGACCACTCGTTGTTTCGGGACTGCCATGGGAGCCGCTCGAAGCCGATGACGTGGTCGTTGAGTACTCGAGCGCCGCCGACCCATGCCGCAACGAACTGAGCGACGCCCTCGCACCGTGGCCGCCCACGTGCGTCGATGACTGGACCGCCTCGCCCCCGAACTGGGCCGACGTGACCGCCTGGCGTGTCCACGTGCCGTTCGACCGCTCTGCCTTTGCGGGTGCAACGACGTTCGAGATCTCGGGCGAGATGCTGGTTGCCGCCGACGCCGACTTCGAGACGATCGGAACAGCAGTCGTAGCCCATGTTGGACTCGACTCAATCGATGCCGCGCGGGTTCGCACTGAACCGCAACCGATCTCGATTGTTGTTCCCCGAGAAGACGACATCATCGCTGCTGATCCAGCCTTGTTGCCGCACGACCTTGCGCTGATCGCAGCGGTCAATGCCGACGACAGCGTCGACTTGCACGATGGCCCTCACGGCGGCGATGGGTTCGTTGTCGATCTTGACGTCATCAATCAAGGCGCGCCGGTCGACAGCATCGATGTTGCGCTCCATGCCGACCCGTCAGTCGTGATCGACGGCGTGTCCGGTTCGGTATTGACCGACGGCGGCGGTTCGATCACGTGGTCAGTGACGCCCGGAAGCCCGGCTGTTCTCGCCCTGTCCGGAACGGTCGCTCGGGCCGATGAAGTTCGCATCCCGCTGCCGGTGCGCATTGCCGACGAATGGGCGAGCGCGGACTGGAGCGAGAACCCGCTCAACCTGATCGCCGAGATCGCTCGGTTCGACGCTGTCGGAGCGTCCGGCGTGCTTGTCGACCATGACTCGACCGCTGACCTCGACCCGACGAATGACGTAGCTCCGGCCACTCCCGGCGACCCCGGTGACGGCGTACGTACCGGCGACGGTCAACCTGACTCCGGCGTTGACGCGGACCCCGTCGCTGACGACGAAGACGATCACGACATCGCTGGCGTCCCGCTGTGGGACCTGGCCCTCGACGTCGCCCTAGGCGATGGATACGACGTCGCCTTGGACTGGGCTGACCCGGTCGCCGCGTGGGTGATCACTGTCGAGAACAAGGGACCTCGCCCGGCCTTCGACATCACGGTCGAGCAGACACTTCCGGCCGGCATGTCCTGGGTCGACGCTGGTGCGCCGACCGCTGACGATGCCTCGATCACCGTTGGTGACCAGGGCCAGATCACGATCGACCGCTTGGACCCGGGTGCCGTCACCTCTTGGAAGGCGACGGTTCGAGCCACCGATCCGGCCGTCCATGACTTTGTGTTCGAGGCCGCCGTCGCGGGCTTCTCCGACGAGGCGGATCTCGAAGCGAAGCCGAGTGCGCTCGTGCAGGACCTCGATGGCGCTGACCTTGAAGGATCGTCCGCTGTCTGGTTGCCGTGGGATGTCGCAGTCGCCCTGAACCATCGTGCGACCACCGGCCTGCCGATCAGCACGACGACGGCTATCGCATTCGACCTCGTCGTCCAGAACGTCGGCCGGGACATCGATCTCGTCGTGGTCGATGTGCAGCTCGGCGAAGCCGGCCTCGGAGCGCTTGCCCCCGATCCGAGCATGGTCATCGTCGACGAGCTCGGCCGGCCGATTCGGACGACGTGGGACCTGAGCGATCCATCGCAGCCGCGCATTCAGATCGAGCGATCTGACGGGGCACCTCTCAGTAACGGAGCACGAGTGGTCGTGCCGGTGGATGCCTCGGCGGTCGATCTGTCGGTCGATCCGACCGCGCTCGAAGTCGCTGCGGTTCTGTCCGGCCTTGACGCTGCTCCGATTCTGGGTTCGACCCCTGACGAGGTCGTTTCCGCAGTCGACGTGAACCCGGCCAACGATTTGTCCGAACTCGTCGTCCCCATGTGGGACCTCGCGCTCTCCATTGCTGACGACGCGCCCATCCTGCGCACGGTCGAGGATCGCGTTGTCGCCGATTGGACAATCACGATCGAGAACCAAGGCAACCGCGATGCGACCGACATCGTGGTCGACGTCGATCTTGGCGACCGACTCGTCGCCGAGACAACGACACCGGTGATCGTGCCGTTCCTAGCACCGGGCGAACAGGTCGACGTGGTGGTCGAGTCGACGTTCACCGATGGCTTCGCCGGCTCGTTCGCCGTGACCGCCCAGATCCTCTCGCTTGCCGATGCGAACCGCGAACCGCAGCGCGACGTCGATTCGCGACCGGGCGAACTGGCGACTGTTGATGAACCGTTCGAAGACGACGAGCAGCGGCTCGACCGAACACTCCCGAGCGCAATCGAACTTGCCGTCAAGCATCGCTCGACCACCGGCTTGCCGATCCAACCAGGCGACTCGTCGGTCACCTTCGATGTGACCGTGCGCAATGTCGGGCGACCGCTGAACGAGGTCACGATCGTTCTTGCCGCACCTGGCCTGGGTCCGGTCGTCGTCGATGCTGTCGACGCACCGTTCAGTCTTCGTGCCGGTGAACTTCCCAGCAGCCTCGTGCTGGTCCTGCCCGCTGATGCGCCACTCATGCCGGATGGCATCGTCACGCTGCCCGTCACCATTCCGATCCCCGAAGACTGGGACGGCTCGACGCCGCGCCTGGTTGTCGAGGCCGACAATGCAAGCGCACCAGCCGCCGCGCCGATGGCGTTCTGGGACGTCGCCCTCGACCTTGAACTGGCACCCGAACAATCCGAGAACATCACGACGAGCGAATCAGTGCAATGGGCGCTGACCATCGCCAACGAGGGCAACCAAGATGCCCGCGCTGTCGCCGTCGCAGTTGCGCTGCCCACTGGCATGTCGTGGGTCGGTCTTGAGGGTCCGGGCGCATCCGCAGTGGCCGACGACGCGTCTGGCGAAGTCATCGTTTCTCTCGATCGAGTTGTCGCGGGCGAAACCGCCACGGTGATCCTGTCTACGGAACTCGACGCAACCGACCGGTCGCTGTTTCGACTCGTCGCCGAACTGGTCGACTTTGACGCAGATGCTGACCCGGCAAACGAACCCAATCCCATGGCCGGCGATATTGACTCGACGCCTCGACGCGTTGCCGAAGCGAACCTGGTCGACGGCATTGGCCAGGCGGCGCTGAGCCCAGCAGAGGATGACCAAGACGCCGCCGATGTGTCGCTGCTTGCCGATGTCGCTGTTGGCCTTGTGCTCGATCCGGCAACTCCGCCACGCGCCGGCGACACATCATCGTGGACCATCTCCGCCACCAACCAAGGTCTCGATCTCGCGGACGCGACGTTCGTCCTTGATCTGGACGAGCGATGGATTGCGTTCGACGCCTCGACGCTGCCCACGGTCACCGGCGGGGCCGATGCCCTTGCGATCACCTGGGATCTCACCAACCCCACAGCACCGCAAGCTCGCGTCACCGGCGACTGGCCGAGCGGCGCCACCGTCACGATCCCTCTCGAGCTCACGGTGTCGGGCGACGCTTCGGCCGCGGGCACGCCGCTGCAGGTCGGCATCACGGCTTCGACCATCGACGACGACGGTTTCCCGGCGACGCCAGCTCCGGTCTTCGACGACGTCGACGGCGATGCGACGAACCTCGCCCAGGTCGACCTCTTCGACTTGGCGCTCACGGTGCGGGTCGACGCCAGCGTTGCACTTCCACCGGAACCCGAATCGACCGTCACCTTCTTCATCGACGTCATCAACCAAGGCACCATTCCGGCGACCGCGGTCGAGGTGGCCCTGCATCCCGCAGCCGATCAATGGCTACCGCCCGCCGAGCCGATTGTTGGGATCGTCGACGCCGCCAACCCACTCGTCCCAGGAGCGACGGTGACGACCCCGGTCACGCTCACGCTCGCGGCCGATGCCAACCTGGACCTCGCGTCGCTCGTCGCCGAGATCTCATCCGCGTCGGGCATCGACTTCGACTCGACGCCAGACCGCGACTCGACGAACGATGCAGCTCCAGTTGCAGCAGGCGATCCGACGGATGATGCCACCGACAACCGCTCGGGCGACGAAGACGACCACGATCTCGCCGACGTCCAACCGCCAACCTCGGCCTTGGGTAACCAGATCTGGTTCGACGGCGATCATGACGGTCTCCGTGGCGAGGACGAGCAGCCGGCGGCCGGTGTTCTGGTCGAGTTGCTGCTCGATGCGAACAGCGATGGAGTTGCCGATGACCGCGATCTCAGCGGCGCTATCGACAACGCCGATCGTCTGGCCACGACCACCACGGATGCCGACGGGCTGTTCCGCTTCGATGACGTCGCGGCGGGCACGTACCTCATCGCCATTCCTGCATCGGAGTTCCGCGCTGGCGGACCCCTCGCCGGCTGGTCGGCCACGATCCAACCCGAAGACGCACCCGTCGACGGCGCCAACGATGGTCAACTTCGATCGGACGGTGGCGTGACCTCGGCGACGATCACGGTCACAGGCTTCGGCCCGCTGGGCGAAGAGCCGAACAACGCGTCCGATCTGCCCGACGAGCGCACCGACCTGACCATCGACTTCGGACTCGGCCAATGGAGCCTCGGCAACCAGGTCTGGTACGACACGATCGAGAACGGCCTCTTCGACGCGGGAGAAGAAGGCGTCGGCGGCGCACGGCTCTACCTCTTCGTCGATGCGAATGAGGATGGAACGGCCGACGACGCGAACGCCGACGGTGCTCTCACGGCAGTTGATGCGGTCGCGACTACGACTGCGGACGCCAAGGGCCGCTACCGCTTCGACGGACTTGGATCTGGCACCTACATCGTCGCCGTCGCGGACGTCACGATGCGAGGCACGCTGGGTGATTGGGCGATCTCACGCTTCTCTCGCTCGGCCTACTCGGATCGAGACAACGACTCGAACGCCGCCGGCTGGAGCGGGCTACACGTGTTGTCGTTCCCGGTCCGCATGGGTGATGGCGACAAGGTCAACCTGACGGTCGACTTCGGATTCGAGGTCGCCGAGGTCGCACCGATCGTGTGGCCCGAAACCGATCTCACTGGCTTCAACAACCCGACCACGTTTGGTCAAACAAACGAGCCGACATTCTTTGGTCCCAGCGTCTGCGAGGACCTCACCGACTTCGAGAGCTTCGGCGATGTCGACCTCTTCGAAGACGGCGAGGATCTCGGGGAATCGTTCGACTTTGTCGAAGCGGCTTTCTTCGAGGACGGCCCCGAGGGCCCACTCGCCTTCACCGGCAGCAACAGTCGCACGCTCGTGTCCTGGGCCGCCATGTTGATTGTGTTCGGTGCAGTCCTCGTCGGCGTCAGCCGCGACCCCGACGAAGACTGAACGACCGCAGGTCCCCATCGTCGCTTTCGTGTCCGGCTGGTCGGGCTGACATCATCGACGCATGGAACTCGGTGTCTGCGTTGCGTCCAAGATCGACGATCTCGACTATGTCGTCGAAGCGGAGCGGCTCGGCTTCGCCAGTGCATGGTTCGCCGACAGCCAGATGATTTGGAGCGACGTGTACGCCACGATGGCGCTCGCCGCTGACCGCACCTCGACGATCCGGATCGGCACTGGTGTCTCGGTTGCCGCAACTCGACCTGCCCCGGTGACCGCCGCATCGATGGCGACGATCAATCGCATCGCTCCGGGTAGGACCTTTTGCGGGATCGGCACGGGCAATACGGCGATGCGGATCATGGGTCACAAGCCGATGACGATCGCCCAATTCGACCAATACCTGAGTGAGCTGCGCCCGCTGCTTCGGGGTGACGAGGCGATGGTCGAGTGGCGCAGTCGGACCTCGCCCGTGCGCCACATCATGCCCGACGACGGGTTCGTGAACTTCGAAGATCCGATCCCGATGTACGTGTCTGGATTCGGACCGAAATCGCTCGCGCTCGCCGGCAAGCACGGCGACGGTCTCGTGCTCTCCGTCCCGCCCGACCCGGCACTAGCCGAGCGGGTGTGGGGCTCGGTGGAGCGCGGCGCAGCCGAAGCTGATCGAGTGATCGACCGCGCCGCCTTCCCGGCCACGACCTTGAACACCATCGTCGTGCTCGAATCGGGTGAGACGGTCGGCTCGGCGCGGGTGCGTGACCTCTGCGGTGCGTTCGCAATCGCCAGCCTCCACTACAGCTATGACCAGTGGCGCAACTTCGGACGGGTGCCAGCGAATCCAGCGGTCGCCGAGGTCTGGGATGATTACACCGCGATGCTCGACAAGGTCCCCGAAGACCGACGCCACCAACGAGTCCACGCGGGTCACAACTGCTGGGTGCTTCCCGAAGAGGAGCGATTCGTCACGCCAGCCCTCATCGAGTCGTCGTGCCTCGTCGGCACCGAAGACCAGATCATCGAGCGCCTGCTCGGCCTCAAGGCGGCCGGCATCGACCAGATGATGTTGCTACCGCCGTTCGATCCGCGCTTCGAGATCATTCGCACGGTCGGGGAGCGGATCATCCCGGCCCTGGGCGAGGCTGCGGCGTGAGCACCGGCCCTCAGGAGCCGTTCCGCTGCGAGACGGTCGTCGAGCTACTGCAATCGTCGCGGTCGCGGATCCTCGACGGAGACGGAGGCGAGCGATCATGCGCGGACGTCCTCGAGTCCGGCCGTCAGCTCGCCACCGACTTACGCGCCTCGGGAGTACGACCTGGCGATCGAGTCGCCATCCAGATGCCAAACAGTTCGCTCTATGTCGACCTCCTGGCCGCGGCGGCCATCGGCGGTTTCGTGGTCATGTCCGTCAATCTGCGTTTCGCCGAGTCGCTGGCCTCGTCGATCATCGAACGGTCCGGCGCCCGCACGACGATTCGTAGCCATGCAGATCTCCCGTCGGGCACAGCGGATGAACTCGGGGAGCTCAGTCGAGCGGCGTCCCCCGCCGACCGGTACGTGATCTTCACGACCTCGGGTACGACCAGCGCCCCCAAACTGGTCGTGCACAACCAGCGGTCAGTCACCGCCCACGCGGGCGACGTCGCCGCTGTGTTCGGCTACGACGAAGATGCCGTTGTCCTCGTTCCGCTTCCGCTTTGCGGCGTCTTCGGTTTCACGGTCTTCTGGGGCGCGCTTGCGGGCCATGCGACCGTGATCCTGCCGTCCGCGTTCGAAGCCGAAGCGACCGCGGCGATCATCGAACAGCACGGCGTGACGTCGTTGCACGGCAGCGACGACATGTTCCACCGCCTACTCGCAACCGACGCCGACCTGTCTTCGATCACGACGTCGGGGTACGCCCGCTTTAACAGCGCACTCGATGGCATCGTCGAACGATGCGAAGCCCGCGGCGTGCCGCTCTCCGGGCTCTACGGCATGAGCGAAGTCCAAGCCCTGTTCGCCTGGCGCGGTGGTCGAGGTCTGCCCCTCGATGAACGGTGGCGGCCAGCCGGTCCGCTGGTCTCGCCCAATGCGGCCTGCCGAGTCGTCGACGACGAACTGCAGGTCCAAGGCCCAAGTCTCTTCGAGGGCTACCTGGCTGATGGCGGCGACGAGATCGACCGCGAGCTCACCGACCGCCACTTCGACGGCCCCTGGTTCCGGACCGGCGATATCGCCAGCGAAGATGGCCC
>CALDGN010000095.1 GCA_937942965.1 uncultured Acidimicrobiales bacterium
TGGGGCATCACTGGCGGAGCAACAGCCGGTTGTGGGGCGGCTGGTTGAGCGGCGCTTATCGGTGCTGGTTCGGCGGCCAATGGCTGCGGCTCGACGCCGGCCGGGTGAGCGACAGGAGGGAACGCGACCTGTGGTGCCGGCGCGGCTGGTGGGAACGTCATCGGCGCCGGAGCTTGGACCGCCATATCGGGAGCAAGCGGAGCGGTGGCCGGGGTGGCGGGCGCCGCTTCCATAGGTGCCGGCGCCGCCATTGGAGCTGGAGCTGGAGCTGCGGCCTCGGGCGCCGCTGGGACGACCGGTGCGGCCTCCATTGGAGTTGGTGCTGCGATCATGGCTTCGGGCGCTGCGACGGCGTGAGGTGCGGCCGGTGGTGGCATCTGCGGGGGAGCCATCGGCGCGGCAGAAACCTCAGGAGCGGTTGGTTGCAATGGGTCGGTCTGGACCGCTTCCATCTCCGGCGCAGCGGGTTGGGGAGCAGCGTGTTGGGGAGCAGCGGGCGGGGTCATGCTCGGCTGGGCGAAGTCGATCGGGGCAGCCGGCCGCGATGCGAGGTCAGCGGCGGGAACGGGCGGCACCGCTGACTCGGCTCGCGCTGGTGTGGTGCCGCCAGCGAGCAGCGCTTCGATCGTTGGCGGCACGGGTCCGCCGAGCGCCTCGTTCAGCGTCGACGGGTGGCCGATATCGGCGGTCCCGGTCGCATGGCGATGCGCCGCTTCTCGCACGATGTCAGCGGCGCTGGCGATCGGCTGAGCATCGGCCGTTCCGGGCGCAGGCACGTCAGCGGTCGAGGCCAAGAGCTCCCAGTGCGCATCGAGCTGGCGGGCCACGGCCGGATTGATGTCATGCGGGCGTGGATGTCCGGCCATACCGAGTTCGAGATCGAAGCGATCAGCTAGGTGCTCTGCCTGGCCCGTATCGACACCGCAGCGATGGAGGTAGTCAACAAGCTCGGCCCGGTAGCCGCCCTGCTCGCGGTAGCGGCGAGCCTCGTCGAGGATCGTGGGCGCGAAAGCAGGTGCGGAGGAATGCTGCGTCATGCATCGTTAGGTCGGTCGAACCCCTCGGGAACTAAGCAGGGTTACCCCCAACTGGGGACATCGAACCAGGCCGTGCGCATCACGAGAGTCTTGGTACGTCTCGTGGCCCAAGCCGCCAGCCGCTCTAGTTCGCGAAATTGGCGTGTCGTGCCTCGACCGTGCGCAGCAGGGCCATCCAGTCCCGATACATGTACCCCAAGCTGGCCCGGTACTGCGCCGCTGCGGTCTCGCACGCATCGGCACTCGGAAGCACCGGCGCCGCAGTCATGGACAGTGCTGCGACCTGGGCCTGGCATGAAATTTCGGCGTAGTAGAGGGCGCTCAGCGCGGACGGCACATCGGGCCCGACGGTCAACAAACCGTGATTGCGGAGGAGGAGCAGCTCGCCGTCGCCGAGATCGGCGGCGAGGCGCGGCCCCTCGCTGTCATCGAGGGCGATGCCCTCGTAGTCGTGCGTGCCATGGCAGCCCCAGAACCGGAGCGAATGTTGTGTGAGCGGAAGCACCCCGTCGGGGTGCGCCGACACGGCCATCCCAGCGACGGTGTGGGTGTGCATGACCGAGCCGATGTCCGGGCGCGCCGCATGCAGCGCCGTGTGAATGGTGACGCCGGCCGGGTTCACCTCGACCTCGGGATCGTCCGCAGCGCCGGAGCCAGAGTCCCGGATCTCGCCGTCGTCGCCGATCTTCACCAAGTTCGATGCCGTGACCTCGTGGAACATCAAGCCGGATCGCAGCATCAGGTAGGCGTCTTCGCCCGGCACCGCTGCACTCAGGTGGGTGGCACCCAGGTCGGTCCAGCCGAGGTCGTGCACCATCCGATACGCGGCCGCGAGTTCGATGCGAGCGTCGCGTTCGGTCGTCGGTGCCGACCACGTCGAGAGCTTCGTCATGTCACTCGGGCCGTTCGCCCGTGACCGCCAGGCGATACATCTCTCGACGGAAGCCGCCGTAGTCGCCGATCGCGTAATGAGCAGTCGTGCGGTTGTCCCACACCAGGATCGAGTCGGGCTGCCAGCTCAGTCGAGCGGTCATCGCCGGGCTGGCAGACCAGTCGAACAGGAACTTGAGGATCCCGGCGCTCTCGTCTTCGGTGCAGCCTTCGATCTGCACGCTGTACGCCTGGTTGACGAACAGCGAGTGCCCGCCGGTCTCGGGATGGGTGCGCTTGATCGGATGGAAGTGCTCGATGCGCGACAGCTCTTGGTCAAAGTTGACCGACGCGTAGTCGCCCTTGCGGGTGATCGGCGCCTTGGTGCCCAAGCCGGTTGCGGCATGCAGGCAACGGCGACCGTCGAGCATCTCTCGATAGGCGGGGGAGAGCTGGTGCCAGGCAAGCTCGAGGTTCGTGAACAACGTGTCGCCGCCGTACGGCGGAATGTCACGGCCCCACAGGATCGTGAGCCCGCCCGGCTGTTCCAGATAGCTGCCGTCGCTGTGCCAGTCACCGCCGAAGTTGTAGCCGGTCGTGTCGGCCTCTCGAATCAGTCCCATGACCTGTGGGTGATCTGGCAGCACCGGTTCGACGTATGGATCAACAGCGAGCTCGCCGAACCCTGCGCCGAAGTCGACGTAGGCGTCCCACGCCATGTCGGAGCGCTGCCCGTGAAACATGACGGCCTTGAAGCGGTGGATGAGCCGTTGCACCTCGGCGAAAGCCTCTGCGTCGAGCGATGCGAGGTCGATGCCGTCGACGTAGGCACCCATCGCCCCGGCAGCGGGACGCACCTGTGCCGACCAGTCTTCGCCGCCAGCCTGGGCCTGGGTTTGGATCGCCCAGATGTTCTGCATGGACACGATGGCACGCTAGCTCTGCGCGTGCCGCTGGGGTGCGGTTCGAGGCAGCCCGCGCCCGCTCAGATCTAGGGTGGTTCGCATGTGCCGGAACATCACCACGCTGCGCGGGCTCGAACCCGTCGCCACCACCGAAGAGATCGAAGCCGCCGCTCGCCAGTACGTCCGCAAGGTCACCGGCGTGCAGAAGACGTCGGCCGCAACCGAAGCACCGTTCGAGCGAGCAGTCGCCATCATCGCGAAGGCAACCACCGAGGCGCTGGCGGAGTTGCCACCTCGCAAGGTCCCACCCAAGACCGAACCACCGCTGCGCCGTCTCGCTCGCCGCTGACTGGGCCCGAGCTCCCGAGCTAGCGTGCGGCCATGACTGGTCGCCACGCAATCAAGACACCCCCACACCACGCAACCTGGGGCGAGTTCCTCGACGTCTGGAAAGCCGCCGACGAGATCGAGGTCTTCGAGTCAGCCTGGAACTGGGACCACTTCTACCCGCTCGCACCGCCCTACGACGGGCCAAACCTAGAGGGTTGGACGATGCTCGGCGCGCTCGCCCAAGCGACGTCGCGAATCCGCATCGGCGCGATGGTCAACGGCATGCACCACCGCCATCCAGCAGTCACCGCGAACATGGCAGCCACACTCGACCACCTCTCCGATGGCCGTTTCGAACTCGGTATGGGTGCCGGCTGGAACTTCATGGAGTCAGACGCGTACGGCATCGACCTCGGTGAACTGCGGGACCGTTCGGACCGGCTCGAAGAAGGCTGCGAAGTCATCGTGTCGCTCCTTGAGAACACGGTCACGAACCACAAGGGCCGCTTCTTCGAACTCACCGAGGCCTGGTGCGAGCCCAAGCCGATCCAGAAGCGAATCCCGCTGGTCATCGGCGGCAAGGGCCGAGTCCGAACGTTGCGCACAGTCGCTCGGTTCGCCGACCAGTGGGATATGACGTTCCCTGAAGACCCGGCTGCGTGGCTCGAACTCGACGCAGTCCTCAGAGGCCACTGCGACAAAGTCGGACGCGACCAATCCGAGATCGCTCGATCCATCCACCTCGGTTACGACCCGGACAGTGATCCGGCCGCCCTCGCCGAGCAGGCGGCCACGTTCTTCGACGCCGGTGTCGACATCGTCGTCTGGTCGATGCGAGGCCCGGTCGATGCCGGCCGTCTCGAACCGCTCGCGGCCGCGCTCGCAGGCTGACCCGTCCCGCTAGACGATCTTGGAGTCGGTGTTGCCCCAGTAGCGGTCACGTAGTAGCCGCTTGTAGAGCTTGCCGGTCGGAAGCCGGGGCAGTTCATCGAGGAAGTCGATCGACTTCGGACACTTGTAGTGAGCGATGCCGTCGCGCACGAACGTCATCAGCTCGGCCGCAAGCGCATCGTCCGCGGTGACTCCCGTGGCCGGCTGGACGACAGCTTTGACCTCTTCGCCCATGTCGGGATTCGGCACGCCGAACACGGCGACGTCGGCCACCGCCGGGTGCGCGATCATCGCGTCTTCGATCTCTTGGGGATAGATGTTCACCCCGCCGCTGATGATCATGTGGGCCTTGCGATCGGTCAGGAACAGGTAGCCGTCTTCGTCGAGGTAGCCGACGTCGCCGAGCGTGGTCTTGCCTCCGGGGAGCGCTGCCTCGGCCGTCTTCTCAGGGTTCTTGTGGTACGTGTACTGGCCGCCGCCGCTGAAGTACACGCCGCCGATCTCGCCGGGCGCAAGGTCGTTGCCGTCCTCGTCGCAGATGTGTACTTGACCCCGTTGGGCTCGTCCGACTGATCCCGGTTTGGTGAGCCACTCGGTGCTGTCGATGATCGTCGCGCCGTTGCCCTCGCTGCCGGCGTAGTACTCCCAGATGATGGGGCCCCACCAATCGATCATCTGCTTCTTGGTCTCAACGGGGCAGGGCGCGGCCGCGTGGATGACGCAGCGGAGCGTCGCGAGATCGGGGGCGAGGCGGTCGGCGTCGTCGAGCTTGAGCATGCGGATGAACATGGTCGGCACGAACTGGGCGTGGGTGACGGCGAAGCGCTCGATGTTCTGCAAACACGTGGCCGCGTCGAACTTCTCCATCATCACGAGCGTGCCGCCGACCCGATGCACGGCCAGCGAGAACGCCAGGGGAGCGGCGTGGTACATCGGCGCCGGTGACAGATAGGTCATGTCAGGGCCGTACTGGTAGATCGCCAGGAACCGAGCGTTGGCGGCCTGGTCGAGTGTGTCGATCGGGGTCTCGGGAAGCGGCCGCAAGATCCCCTTGGGGCGCCCGGTCGTGCCCGACGAATAGAGCATCTGGTAGCCAGCTGACTCGTCGTCGATCTTGGTGTTCGGCATCGCAGCGACGGCGTCTTCGTAGGACTCCCACTCGATGCTGCCGGTCGTTGGGACCCCGTCGCACATCAGCCAGCGCTTGACCTGTGGTGTGGTGCTCGGATCGATCCCGGCGGCCGCGTCGGCCTTGGCTCGGCTGGTGATGACGAGCTGCGCATCGCAGTCGTCGATGATGTAGGCCGCCTCTTCGGCGGTCAGGAAGCTGTTGATCGCCGTGACATAGGTGCCGCTGCGCAGCGCGCCCCACACGACCTCCATGTAGCGGATCTGGTTCTCCATGAAGAGCGCGATCCGGTCGCCACGACCGAGGCCGTGATGACGGATCAACTGCGCGACCTGGTTCGATCGCTCGTCGAGTTCCCGGTAGGTCAGGGTGTCGCCGGAGCCCGCCATGATGACGGCGGGGTGGTCCGGACGGGTCTGCGCATGCACGCCGGGATAAGCCATGGGAAACACTACGTCGTGCCGTCCGCTCGAACCGGTGCCGACGTCGATCCGCGGGCTAGCTTCGCCCCATGGCAATCGAACGCATCAAGACCGGTGAGCGCGCCAGCGCGATCGTCAAGCACGGCCCGGCGAGTGGCGGGGGAGTCGTCTACCTCTCTGGTCAGGTGGCCGAGGATCCCGACGCCGACGTCCAAGAGCAGACCCGGTCGGTGCTCAGCCGCATCGATGCGTTGCTGGCCGAGGCCGGAACCGACAACGAGCATCTGCTGTCGGCGACGATCTACCTACGTGACATTGCGAACCACTTCGCCCTCATGAACGAGGTCTGGAACGCATGTGTGCCGACCGGCCACGCGCCCGCTCGGGCCTGCGTCGAAGCCCACATGGCTCGCGCCGCTCTTCTCGTCGAGATCTCGATCGTCGCCGCCATTCCCAACTGAGTCGCTCGCTTCGCTCGCTTACCGAGTTCGACTTCGTCGAACTCGCGCTGCCAGTTGCACTTCTCCGACACCTGCAACCGTCGAACCAGCTGCGCTTCTCCGACACCTGCAACCGTCGTTGCTTGGCAGGTGCGGCGTCTGATCGCTGTGCCGGTTGCCGATGCATGGTCGAACGGTGCC
>CALDGN010000096.1 GCA_937942965.1 uncultured Acidimicrobiales bacterium
GGTGCTGGGGCGGTTGCACTCGTCCTTGTCGACGGTGAAGTCGACGATCGACTCTTCGCCGGTCTCCTTGTTGACCAGGCGCATCTTGGTCTGCATGGGAACGATCTCGTCGGCGTAGAGCTCCATCTCCTGGGCACGAGCCGTGCGCATCTGGGACTCGAGGCTGTACTCGTCCTGGTACTCGCGGCTGATGTTGTAGCGCTCCGCGACGATGTCAGCGGTCTCGATCATGGCCATGTAGACGGCCGGGTGGTTCTCGGTGAGCTGCGGGTCCATGTTGACCTCGCCGCCCATGCCAGGGCTGGGGATCGAGATGGACTCGACACCAGCAGCAACGACGGTGTCGACCATGTCGTTCTTGATGTGGTTCGCAGCGATGGCGATCGAGTTCAGACCCGACGAGCAGTGACGCTGGATGGTCGAGCCAGGGACTTCGACCGGAAGACCGGCGAGCAGACCGGACAGGCGCCCGAGGTTGCCGGAACCGTGCTGGCCGTTGCCGAGGACAACGTCGTCGATCGAGCCGGGCTCAACGCCGGCCTTGTCGACTGCGTGCTTGATGGCGTGCGCAGCCATGGACATGGCGGGCGTGATGTTAAAGCCGCCTCGGCCGGCCTTGGCCAGACCCGTGCGGGCGTAAGAAACGAATACTGCTTCGCGCATTGCGATGACTCCAGGAACTGGTTGAGGATTGCCCTCCACGCTAGGGGGCAACTGCGCTCGCGACGAATTCGCGGTTGGTGTATCGCTGCGTCGGGTGCGATCGTTAGTGATGCTCGAAGCCGATGTCCTGAACCAACTGCGTGCACTCGACACGCCAACGGTGTGCAACGCCCTCGAAGTCGTCGCCCCGGATCGACGAGGTTTCGGCTACAGCACAACACCGTTCTTTTGTCCACGACCTGAGCTTGAGCCGATCGTCGGGTTCGCTCGAACGGCGACGATCCGGTCAATGACACCTCCCTCGGGTGGTGCGGCTGACCCTGCTGAAGCGGCGCGCCTTCGGGTCGCCTACTACCGGCACATCGGCGAAGGCCCATCACCCAGCATCACGGTGATCGAAGATGTCGACGAGCACCCGGGCTACGGCGCATGGTGGGGCGAGGTCAATACCAATGTGCACCAAGGCCTCGGGTCGCTCGGCGTGATCACGAACGGCAGCATCCGCGACATCGACGACTCGGCCGAGGGCTTTCAGCTGTTGGCCGGCATGCCCGGCCCGTCGCATGCGTGGGTGCGAGTTGACTCGATCGGCGAACCGGTCACGGTGCATGGCATGGCTGTCGCGACCGGCGATCTGATCCACGCTGACCGTCACGGCGCCGTCGTCATTCCCATCGAGGTCGCCGACCAGATTCCGCAGGCAGCCGCCGACATCGCAGCTCGCGAGCAGGTGCTGATCGGTGCGAGCCGCGAGCCCGGCTTCTCTGCTGACCGGATCGCCGAGATCCTTGGCGTTTCCGAGGGCCACTAGCGGGCCACTTAGCTGTGGGGCTTGACCTCGCGGATCAGGCCTTCTTGGGCGATGGTCGCAATGTGATCGCCGGCGGTGTTGAACACGGCACCGGTTGCCAACCCGCGGGTGCGCAAGATGCCGTGGCCCGCAGTGTCAAAAAGCATCCAGTCGTCGGCGCGGCCCGGCCGGTGGAACCACATCGCGTGGTCGAGGCTGGCGGTCATATAGAACTCGTCCCAGTTCTCGTGCTCGTCGGGCATGCCGCGTGGGTGTGATGTGGCGACGGCGTCCATCGCGTTGCTGTCGCTCAGGTACGCGAGTGCGCACGCCTGTTTGCGGTGATCGTCGCCGAGGTCGTCGGGGAACCGGACCCACACGAGCGAACGGGGCTCGTCCTCGAGCGCAACATCGATTCGATCAATGCCCGCGCCGTCGCGATACGCCGCTTCTTCGGTCGGCGCAGGTGCGTCGATGGGGAAGCTGGCGGTCTGGGTCTCGACGCCGTCCTCATGGGCCTGAAATGAGCACGACAAGTTGAAGATCGCGCCGCTGCTTTGGCGAGCGATCACGCGGCGGGTTGTGAAGGATCGGCCGTTGCGAATGCGGTCGACTTCGTAGCGCACAGGTTCGTCCGGGTTGCCGCCCAAGATGAAATAGCTGTGCATCGAATGCAGGTGGTGGGCGTCGTTCACCGTCTGGGTCGCAGCCCACAGCGCTTGGGCAATGACCAGCCCGCCATAGATGCGGCCCCACGGGTAGTCAGGACTCTCGCCAACCCAGACATCGGGGCCATGGGCCTGGATGTCGAACACACCGCTGACATCGGCCGGGATCCGCTCATTGGACATGGGCGTGCACGGTACCGATATGCCCGCTCCGCCACGAGATGTGGAAGTAATGCGGCCCGTCAGAGGTGCTGCCGGGGTAGCGGAAAGCACCTCTGACGAGACGGCCGCTGCCTCACGGGCATGGGAGGCGTTGCAAGTATCGCTTGCAACACGCGTGGGGTCAAGGCTGGGAGGGGGTGACAAATAGCACTGTGGACACCACGGTGCGTGGCGGTGCTCGGCACATTCGCTGGGCTTTCCTGCGTGCCGGTCTGAACAGAGAGGAAGTTCATCGTGATCCCGCTGATAAGTTGCGCGCCGTGGGTAGCCCGAAACAGCGCCGCAGCCGCACCGAGCTCAAGGAGCTCGTCGTTGGTGCTGGCTGTGAGGTGCTCGCCGAGATCGAACCAACACTCGGTTTCGAGCAGCTCAACTACGCCAAGGTCTTTGAGCACCTCGAAGCCACCGAAGGCATCCGCGTGACGCACGCTTCGGTGCACGAACGCATCTGGCCGAACCAGCAGGCATTTCAGTTCGATGTTCTGCGAGCGAGTCTCAATGGCTTAGATGAGCTGGCGTGGGGGACCTTCTCCGGACCTGTGACCGAAGCTGCCCGCGCCGCTGACGTTCGTTCCCCGGCCGGTCGACGCGATGCCGCTCGGACGCTCATGCGCGTTGGTCAGAACGCGAACTGGGACTCGGTCACGCTCTCCGGTAACCACCAGTTGCGGGCTTATCAGATGCTCCACTTCAGCATCGCTCCGTTCGATCGGAAGCGCTTGAGCGAGGATCGGGCCGACCTGGTCGCGTTTCTCCAAGAGCTCCGCGATGAGTCGATGCGTCGCTACCACAAGGTCATGTCGGATCTCGCCGAGTTCTGTGGCTTGCGGCCGATGGCCGACCTCGGCGATCCGACCGAGGCATTTGATGAGATCGTCCGGTCTGCCCACCTCGTGGCGATCGGATTCATGATCGACCACAGTGCGCCGGCTGATTCGATGCGCCATGTCCCGACAGGCCCCGACGGTCAGCTCGAAGCGTGGCGTCCGGTGAGCTTGGCGATCTGGAGTTACCTCCGCGGCGTGTTCGAGCTCGATGGCGACGATCTGACGCCCGAGCAGCGACGTCTCTGAAGCAGCGTCTCTGAGCCGCCCCAAAACGCCGATTGGGCCCCCGGCCAACGCCGGAGGCCCACTCGGAGGGGATCAAGTTGAGCGTGAGGGTCAGTCGAGCGTGATGAGCTCGCCACCGTTGCGGCTGCGCACGGTGCTCTCGTCGAGGTCCCAGCCGTAAGCGGCCGTGCCGTGCTCGCTCAGGTCGAGGCCGCCGATTTCCTCTTCGAGCGAGACCCGCAAGAGCCCGGCAGCCTTGAGCGAACCGAACAGCACCAGGCTGACTGCAGCGACGAAGGCGGCAATCGCAAGACCACCGATGACCTGGTCGAGGAGCAGTCCAGCACCGCCGCCAGCGAACAAGCCATCGACCGCTCCGTTCGTGCCCGCCGTGGTGGCGAACAGGCCGGTGGCAATCAAACCCCAGAAGCCGCACAGGCCGTGGACCGAGAATGCGCCGACGGGATCGTCGATGCCGATGCGTTCGATGAACAGCACCGAGAGCGTGACCAGCACACCGGCGATAGCGCCGGTGAGCAGCGTGCCGAGAGCGTTCATGTCGCCGATGCCCGAGCAGATGGCAACGAGGCCAGCGAGCATGCCATTGCCTGCCATCGACAGGTCTGGCTTGCCGAGCACTGCCCAGCTGGTGAGCATGGCCGAAGCGGCACCTGCAGTTCCGGCGAAGGCGGTGAGCGCAGCGATGACGGGGACGGCGAGGTCTGCAGCGAGCTGCGAACCGGGATTGAAGCCGAACCAGCCGATGAAGAGGATCATGACACCGAGGACGGCCAGGGTCATGCTGTGGCCGGGGATCGCACGTGGCGTTCCATCAGGTGCGTACTTGCCGGCACGAGGGCCGATCACCCAGGCGGCGACGAGTGCAGCGACACCGCCGACCATGTGGACGAGGCCGCTTCCGGCGAAGTCAACGAAGCCGAGGTCGGACAGCCAGCCGCCGCCCCAGCCCCACGAGACAACCACGGGGTACATCAGGCCAGTGATGACGATCGAGTAGATGATGTAGGCCTTGAACTGGGTGCGCTCAGCGACTGCGCCGGACACGATCGTGGCGGCCGCAGCGGCGAACGCAGCTTGGAACAAGAAGTCGACCGATGGGACGAGCCCTTCGAGCGCGTCGGTCGTCATGAATCCATCGACGCCGAAGCCGGCGCTTCCGATCCATCCGTTGAAGTCGCCGGGGTAGGCGATCGCGAAGCCGACGGCACCGAACACCAAGATGCCGACCGATGCGTCCATCAGATTCTTCATCATGATGTTGGCGGCGTTCTTCGACTGGGTGAAGCCAGCCTCGACGAGCGCAAAGCCTGCCTGCATGAACAGCACCAGGACCGCAGCGATGAAGATGAAGATGTTGTCGAGCACGACCTGCGTTGCCGGCGCCGCAGCCTCTTGGGCCGAGGCCGGAAGGGCGAGCAGCACAATGAGTGCTGACGCCGTCACGGCGGTCGTTGCGAGTTTCCTAACCATGAGTTGACTCCAATTCGGGGATTCGGGGTTCCCGGCCAGCCGGATCGCAGCCGCCGAAGCGACCACCTCTCGGCGACCTCTTCGGCAAGCTACGCAGCGGGTGTTTCTCGGCTGTATCGGTTCGATTGCGTCGCCGTGACCATCACGTTTCGTGTCGGTGAGGCGCGTGTTTCGCCTGTGTTTCTTGCAGTGGCGTTCGTGGGTTTCCTGCAGTGGCGTTCGTGGGTTTCGTGCAGTGGCGTTCGTGGGTTTCGTGCAGTGGCGTTCGTGGGTTTCGTGCAGTGGCTCTTGCTAGCTGGTGGGTGCGTGTGAGCGCCGAGGCTGTCGGGAGTACGGTCGTCGTATGACCGTTGCTCTCATCACTGGCGCAAACTCCGGAATCGGCCGCGGTGCGGCGATTGATCTCGCGGCGAAGGGCTGGACCGTCTACGGCTCGATGCGCAGCCTCGACAAGGGCGACAAGCTCGCCTCACTCGCCGAAGAAGCAGGCGTCGTCGTGCATCCGGTCGTTTGTGATGTGACCGATGCCGCGTCCGTCGACCGAGCTGTGGCCGAGGTCATCGCTGACGCCGGACGCATCGACGTCCTCGTGAACAACGCCGGTATCGGCGGCAACGGCGTGCTCGAAGAGACAGGCGTCGACGAGTACGCATCGGTGATGGACGTCAATGTGTACGGCATCATTCGTTGTTGCCAGGCCGTCCTGCCGCACATGCGTGCTCAGGGGAGCGGCTGCATCCTCAATGTCTCGTCGATCGCGGGTGTGATTGCCGCAATCGCGCAGAGCCCGTACGTGACGTCGAAGTGGGCGGTCGAGGGCCTAACCGAAGGCCTCGCGCAAGAGGTCGCCAGCCATGGCATCCGGGTCGCGCTCATCGAGCCCGGGATCGTCAAGACCGCAATCATGGCGAAGAACACCGACGCCCCGAATGCCAGCGGCGCCTACGACGCGGCGTATCGCCGACTGTTCGCGTTCTATGCGGCCGGCTTGATGAACCCTGGCCACCCGAGCGAAGTCAGCGATGTGATCTTCGAGGCAGCCACGACCGACGAGCCCAAGCTGCGGTGGACTTGCGGCTGGGGCGGTACTGAACTGGTCGAAGGTCGGGCGGCGATGAGTGACGAAGACTGGGTTGAGCTCGGCGGGATCGAAGACGATGCTGCCTATGTCGCTCGCTTCCAGGAGCTCTTCGGCCTCGACATCTCACCGCACGCTTGAGTAGGCACGGTTGATCACGCACGGTTCTTCCGGTCGACGGAGCGGAGCGCGTTGGTGCGCGGTTGTGCTCGCGTTGAGCCTGCTGGCGACGGCGTGTTCGGGCGGCTCCGTCGCATCTGACGAAGCTGAGTCCGCCGACGTCACGCCGACGACGGACACCATCCCGGCCGCCCCCGACGTGCCCGCCGCTGTCGACGCTGACGATGCGGCAGAACCAACGCCGACGCCAGCACCGTCGTCTGACGGCGACGCGCCAGCCCTAGCAGGTGACGATTTCGTTGGCCCGTTCGATGCAGTCGAGGTCGGGGACTGCTGGAACAACAACGAGGTTGGTCGCGCCGTGCCGACGCCTGTCTCATGCGAAGACCGCCACATGCACGAGACGTTTTTGCGAGCCGAGGCTCCTTGGGGAGCAGGCGAGCTGTACCCGGGCGAGGACGAGCTCGCAAGGCGCCTCTTCGACGAACTGTGTAACCCGGCGACGATCCAGTTCGCTGGCGCCACGACCGACGAGCTCCCGATCCGGACTTGGCTTTGGTATCCGACCGCAGCCGATTGGAACGCCGGTGACCGCACGATCTTGTGCACGGTCGCAACCTCGTCGACCGACGTCGAAGCTCCCTTCAAGGTCGGCACGGCCGCGGCTGGAACGTTGATGACCGACGATGCGATCGTGGCTCGCGGCATCGTCGATGGCGAGACCGACCTGTACCTGTCGCGTCAGCAGAGCATCTTGTATCGCATCACGTCGGGCGGACATCGTGTCGCGTTGGCTGCCCCGCAGGTATTGGAAACGGGACTGATCTTCACCGGCGGCGCGATCGTCGACGACCGCGAGCTTGCATCGCGGCCCTGGTTCGTCAACTACGAAGATCCGACGCTCGTTTCTTCGGTCGACGTCGGCGGGCTCGACGGGTGGGAGGTGAGCGACGGGCATCTGGTCCTCGGCGCAACTGGCATGGTGTTCGCTGCCCGCGAGACCAATGATCAGGACTGGGACATCTTCATCTCGTCCGATGCAACCGGCGCGATCCAGCTGACCGACAACCCCGGCGACGACCGCTGGCCCCGAGTCCTGCCCGACGAGACAGGCATCGTGTACAACGCCGACGGCCGGCTCTGGATCATGGACATTGACGGCGACAACAAGCGGCCGATCACCGATGACGAGGCCGGCCCCGATTTCGAAGCGACGATCGCTCCCGACGGCAGTCGGGTTGCGTTCACGAGCGGACGCTCAGGCGACGAAGATGTTTGGCTCGTCAACCTCGATGGCTCGGGCCTGCGCAACCTGACCAACCATCCCTCGACCGACGCGTGGCCCTTCTGGTCGCCTGACGGTGAGCGGCTCTACTGGCAAACAGACCGCCTGGGGGCCAACTCGCACATCATGGTGATGACCGCCCAAGGCGAGAACCCGTCGTACTACTCGCGTGAGTTGCTGACCCAAGGATCGGTTGTGTCCAGCGAGACCGCTGCGCTGCTCGAAGCAGCTGCAGTCCCACTCGACGGTCGAGCTCGACTTCCGGGAGAAGGTGACTTCAACCAGATCGAAGGCGAGCCTGGTGGGCTCGGCGGGTTCGAACACTCCTCGGGTCGCGTCGCCGTCGGACTTCCGGTCGGGTGGGAAGTCGTCGAGATCGACACCGGCCGGGCGGCGCAATTCATCGCGGCCGAACGCATCGACACCTTCAGCGAAACGTGGGCGATCGACGGTGTCATGGTCACGCTGATCGAAGACAACGAGGCCGTGTGGCGGTCCGCGATCGCATCAGCAGATGCGAACCGCTGTGTCGAAGACGCTCGGAGCGAGTCGCCGAGCGCGGCGCCGAATGGTGATGAGCTCGAGATCACGACGATCGAGTTCACGTGCGGTCAAGCTGCCGCGTGGATCGTGGCGGTCAGAAACACCGTCACTGAGACCGGCCTGTTACTCGAAGCGCAGTTCGACCTCGAGCCGAGTCGCGAAGCCGACGAGGCCTGGATCATCGAGGTGTCCCAGAACATCGTCTGGGGCTAGTCCCGAGGTCGATGGTGGAACAGAGTGGACTCGCCTACGGTTGGAACCGTCATGGCTGATGTTCCGGCAAAGCGCTCCCGATCCCTCACTCGCTTCGGCACGGGTCCCGGTCTGCTCGGCGTTGGCGGTGTGCTCTTTCTGGTGACTCGGGTCATCGTGTGGCTGCCGCTCGGCTTTGTCGGAAGCTGGATCAACGGCTTTCTGTGGCCGGTCATCCTCCTGTGCGTTCTCGCTGGCGGTTTCCTCACCTGGCGTGGTGCGCGAGGTTCGGACTAACCGCTCGGCCAGCGTTCTATGACCAGACGATGCGGCTGAACGTCAGCGTCGAGCAGTAGTAGACGTCGCGGCTTCCTCCGGCCGTTAAGAACATGCCGTTGGCGATCCGACTTCCGGTTGCGACTCGGTCCATCAGTTCGCCGCTCGCGAGATCGACGACGATCAGGTCATCGGAACCCTCGGCGTTGAAGTCATTGATCACCAACTCGCCGGAGTCTGGAAACACGATCGGTTGCATCGATGGTCGGGCATCGATCTGCCAGCGAACGTTGAGTCCATTTGAGGTGTCGACACCGGCGAGTCCGCCATTGATCGAGTCCCAGGCCACCGCGATGTGGTGTTCGGGGACGTGTACCGGAGGGGCGATGATCCCGCCACCTGGCGTGCCGAACGGCTCGACCCAGTCGACCTTGTCGGGGTCGGCAAGGTCGATACGCATGAGCCGTTGAGCGCCATCCCACGGAGCGTCTCGCCTCCAGGACATCGCTCGCCCGGGCGGCTCGGGATACCGCCCGTTGGGTTCGGTGTTGTGAATCATGCGGACGGATTCGATGTCGCCGCAGTCCATCACCCACGCCGCTCCATCGCTGATGCATGAGTCCCAGGCGAGACCCCAACGGTCGTGCTCGATTCGATAGCGCGGCTGCCAGTCCTCGATGGTTGTCTCGGCCCCGACGTGGATCCTCCACAGATGTTCGGTGCCGGGGACATAGACGTGATCACCGTCATCGGTGGTGTCGGCGGCGATGCGCCCCATTGACCCTTCGGGCAATGTGAGCGGCGCTTCGATCAGTTCGAGCGTGTCTGGGTCGAGGCGGCTGATCGTCGTGCCACCCTGGCCTTCGAGGCGCAAGTCCTTCGTGATGAGCGAGCCGTCGCTGAGCGCGAGAAGCCCGTTGTGGGCCCGGTCGGCGGGCAGCTGCCGCTCGGCGATCACGTGCAGATCATTTGGATCGAGCCGATGGAGGTAGCTGCCGTTCACCGAGTGGATCGACCCGTTGGCGTGGGCCAGGATCGCGCCACACCAGACATGTTCGCCGCAGGGAAGCTCGGGCGATTCGGCCAGCGGCTCCAGCGTGTCGGGATCGAATCGCCACACCCAACCGAACGGTGGCGGCCCGCTGAACGCAGCCATTGTGCCGCCGACGTACCACTGCCCGGGATCTCGTTCGATCACCATGACGTTCCAGCGGTCGTTGCGGTTCACGGTGACCTCGGCGGTGCCCGACGCTGCGTCGAGGCGGCCCGGCGAGGCCTTCTGGCGGCGGTTGCCCCCACACTCAACGGGCCAGGGAGACGGCCAGTAACCAGCATGCGTTTCCGAGCGGTCGAGCTGCATCTACCCAGCTTCACAGATCGCACGGGTCGCCTCGCAATGGCAGGCAATACTGAGGTGATGGATACGACAGGCGACAGTGTTCCGCAGCGCATGGCGCTCGCACAGCTTCCGACACCCGTTGAGTTCGCCGACCGCTTGACCGCTGCGTGGGGTGGGCCTCAGATCTGGATCAAGCGAGATGACTTGACTGGTTTCGGCCTATCCGGGAACAAGGTTCGAAAGCTCGAGTACCACGTCGCTGCAGCCAAGGCCGCTGGCTGCGACACGTTCGTGACCTGCGGCGCGGTGCAGTCGAACCACTGTCGGGCGACTGCCTTTGTCGCGGCGCGAGCGGGGCTCAACTCCGTGCTGTTGCTTCGGTCGTCGCGAGGCAATCCTCCGGACGAAGCGGTGGGTAATCACTTCCTGCAGCGCCTGGCTGGCGCAGAGGTTCGCTTCATCGATCGAGATGGCTGGAAGCGTCGGCAAGAGCTGATGGAATCGATTGCTGACGAGTTGGCGGCGGACGGCCGCTCGGCGTGGATCATGCCCGCGGGTGCGTCGGACCGGCTCGGGGTCGCCTCGTTCGAAGCTGCGCTCTGGGAGCTCGACGCTCAAGCCGACGCCGCCGGCATCCGAAGCGACCGGCCGGTGACGGTATGGCATGCGAGCTCCTCGGGTGGCACGACGGCCGGCCTGGCGATGGGCGCCGCGAGCTCAGGACGCGACTGGACGATTGTTGGCTCCAGCGTCGGCGAGACGCGCGCCGAGCTGCACGAACAGGTCGACTCGCTGCTGGCCGAGGCCGGCGCGTCAGGCGCTCCGTACGAGATCGTCGACGAATATGTCGGGCTCGGCTACGGCCAGACGACCGACGAAGAACTCGCTATTCAGGTCGAAGCAACCCGGCTGACCGGCCAAGTCTGGGACCCGACCTACACCGGCAAGGCGCTGTATGCGTTGCGCCAAGTGATCGACGCGGGCCGCTTCACCGCCGATGATCACATCGTGTTCTGGCATACGGGCGGCGGTTTCGCAGCCTTCGCCCACGACTACTCGGGCGTGCTCTGAACCCGAGGAAGTCGGACCACGAACGAGGCGCCGCCGAGGGTGGGGGAGGTCTCGACATGGACCTGGCCTTGGTGACGCGTCACGATCGCCTTGACGAGTGCCAGGCCCAGACCGGCACCGCCTCGATCCCGTGATCGGGCCGCGTCGAGGCGACTGAACCGCTCGAATATTTGCTCGCGGTCCTCGATGGGCACGCCGCTGCCGTCGTCATCGACGCGCAGTTCGACGCGTCCGTTTGCAGCAGGAAGCGCGCTCACCCGAACTTCCGTCGTCGCATGTCGTTGTGCGTTCGTGACCAGGTTCTCAACGACGCGACGCAGCTGGTCTGTCGAGCCGAGCACGGCCAGCCCCGGCTCGGTTTCGACGGTGACGCCGCTGGCCGAATCAACGACGAGCTGACCGAGATCGATTGGCTCGAACTGTTCGTTCGCTCGGTCCTCGTCAACTCGAGACAGATGAAGCAAGTCGCCGATCAGGCGGTCCATGCGGTCGGCCTCCGCCACGATGTCATTGGCCAAGGACCCCGTGCGCGGCGATGCCGGATTGTGCTCGATGATTTCGGCGGCGGCTCGCACGCTCGAGAGCGGACTGCGCAGCTCGTGCGAAGCGTCGGCGGCGAACTGCCGTTGGCGCCGGTCGCCGCGCTGAAGTCGATCGAGCATGCCGTTCATGACGGTGGCCAAGTTGCTGACCTCGTCGCGTCCGGCCGGCACCGGTACTCGTTGATCCAGGCTCGTCGTCGAGATTGCTTCGACGCGGTCTGACATGGCCCCGACAGGTCGCAGTGCGCGCCCGACGAGGAACCAGATGAGCAAGCCCATCACGACCACCAAGATCGGCACGATGAGGGTCAAGGCTTCGCGAACGGCTTGGAGTGATGCATTGACCTCGTCTCGAGCAACGGCGCCGACGAGCAGGGCTTCGCCTTCGGCTGCTTCGCTCTCGATCTCTCGCACCTCGAATGCCGCTTCTTCGAGCTGCGACACAAGCTCAGGGTCCTGAATCGGGAGTCCGCTCAGCGGGTC
>CALDGN010000097.1 GCA_937942965.1 uncultured Acidimicrobiales bacterium
CCAAGTTCCGTCTTCGGCTCGTCGAAAGGTCGCCACGGGAGTCAGCGCCTGAGGATCGTCGGAATGCCACAGCCCCCAGACCAACCGCCGCACCATCTCGACCATCAAGGGGTGGTCGACGAAGTTGCCGATGAACTCATCGACCGTCCATCGCCGTCCAGAGACCATGGCCGCTTCGAACCGCTTCCGCTGTTCGGTGGCGGTCTTCTTGACCTCGCGTTTGAGTTTGGCGAACCGCTTGTGTGCTGCCGCTGCGAGCACGGCGTCGTCGGCGGCGTTGGCCTTCGGCAAGGTCGCTCGCAACGCGCCGCTCTCGGCTCGTACGACCGGCTGCAGTTCTTCGTCGAACGTCAGCACGAAGTGTCGCGGACCAAAGTCGAGTTCGACCGTCTTGGCATCGTCGAGGTCAAACCGCGGGATGGTGATATCGCCGAGTTGCTCCATCGTGAGCCCACGCGATTCGGCCATGGCAGCCAGCGCCCTACGGGCATCGCGTTTCGTGACCTTGCGGGTGATGCGCTGGGCTCGCAGATACATCGCTCGCATCGCAGCGTCGGTGGCGATTCGCTCAAAAGCATCGAGACAACGACGCACGACTGCGTCGTGAAGACCGTGGTCGACGTCGAACACGCTGTCGAGCTCTTCGATGAGCGAATCGTTTCCGAAATGATCAAGTGCGGCGCACGCCCAGACCGTCTTACGTTCACGGCCGCGCTCATGCCATTGCTGATGAAGATCGAGGGCGAAGGCGGCAAGCGAGTCGGCGTCGCAAGCCTCTCGTACGAGGTCCAGGCCGGCGTACGGCGCTTCTTTCGACAGCGCGAGCATCATGACGATGTGCTGCAAAGCCGATTGAGGCAGCTCCTCGCGGGTAGCGGCGAGCGTCGGTCGCCGCATCTCTCCGACGCTGAACCATGTCGGAAGCGCGGGTAGCCGTGAGGGCAGCATCTGAAGCGGGTCGATGTCGAGGAACGCCTTGATCGCAACGGCAGCATCGTCGCCGTACGAGGCGGCAGCTTGGAGCACTGCTCCTCGGTCGTGCCCGCCGACGAACCACAGCGCGCTCTCATTCGCAGCGCGTCCCTTCCGCTCTTTGCTGAGTACCCGTGGGATGAGGACCGTTGCCGCCGTGCCAGCATGTCGCTTGAGCCACTCGTCGGCATGGGGTGAAACGGCAATGCGGCGCCCGCTCACCTCAATAGCTAACTCGGCCAACTCGGTCGAACCCATGGGCAAGGCGAGCTTCCACTTTTTGAACTCCCATGCCTGTGTAATCTGCCTGACGCTCCGAAGCAGCGCATCGTGCATCGTCACCTCGAAGCGAGCGATATGACGAGCGGAAACGGCAGTGGTAACCCGGGCGGCGAACGGGCGGAGCGCCTCTACGTCATGAGGGCTGTTGTCTGCGAAGAGCAGATCGTGACGATCGCGATCCGATAGCGAATCCCAGTCTTCGAGCTTGACCGACGGATCGAGCGATCGACCCCAGCTCGGCACTTCGGGCCGCTCCCCATCAAGCCAGGCCATGTACGGCTCGATATGCAGCGGCTCCAACGTAAGGCTGACGCGCTTGATCTTCTGGCGGTTCTCCCACGGCGGACTCACCAAGACCTCGGGGAGCCCGGCCACGACAGCCTCGTCTGATCCGCTACCTGCTTCGGCGGCCTCGATCGCCTCGATGAAGTCGACGACCTCTGGTCGCCAGGCCGCCTTGGCGGCGGCCACGATGTCGGGGTTGTCGACCACGAAATCGATGAGGGCGGGGCGTTGTGCCATGCCCCACGGATCGTCTCGACAGAATTCGGGAACAAAGTGTTTGGCAGCCAAGGCAGGAGCGAGCTTCATCCCTTTCTTGAGGGCATCGCGCATGCCTGCGCTCACCTCGTAAGGCCCAAGCCCATCCCCGATCGTTGCGGCATAGGCCCGATCGGTTTGCAGCCGCACTGCCGCGTCGCGTATCGCGCCGCCGATGCGACGCCCGAGATATGTGCTGCTTTCCAAGAGGCGGATAATCAGCTCATCGAAGTCTTCACCAAACGAGTCGGCCCACGTCATGGTGAGCGCCTTTGCGGAAATGCGCGCGTCACGAAAGGGTGCCCACTGACCCGCAAACACATCGAGATCGTCGAGGTCACTCATAGTTAAGAACCACAGAGAGCCTCGGGCACTCGCCGAGGCAGTCGAGTGAACGAACCACTCACGGCGGTGTGGAGCGACGTAGGCCATTGCAATCCGACGTTTCGCATCGGCACGTCCGTCGCGAAATGCCGCCTCGAGCGTGGCGAGCGCATCGTCGTGCTCGTCCTTCGGAGCGGTCGCGATGCGGGCCCGCAAACGCTTGGTGCCGCTGTGGTTGTCGTGCAGACCATCGGGAGCGAAGTGGCACTCGACGGCGTGTGCTGGGCTCGTCGCCCACCAGGTGTCAACGATGTCGCTCGCAGCAATCGAGTCGGGATCCGGATTCGGCACGACATCGACGCGCGCCGCGGCGGGGCGATCACGGCGCAGGTGCACATGACGGAGGTCGCCCTTAGTCAGCTCGAACGGCACCGGTGCATCCTTGGTCAGGGAGCCATTCGACGCAAGCGAACTGGACTGAAAGACTTGACTCGAACGTTCGCTGGCCGACATCCCAGATAGGGGAAGGGCCCATCTATGACAGACACTGCTTCGCAGCTGCTTCGACCTCCGGCCGAGGTTCGCTACGCCGACGAGTTGGCCTCGCTGGCCAAGCGCGACAAGGCGCCTCGTCCGCCGGGTTGGGCGCTGAGCCTTGATGCCGTGCGCACGTTCGTGCTCGGCGATGCCAAGGGCAAGATCAGCCGCAAGTTCGTTGGTGATGCTTCGCTCGTCGATCGAGCACTCGTGTCGTTGGCGACGAGCCGAGGGCTCATGCTCATCGGCGAGCCTGGCACGGCCAAGTCGATGCTCTCCGAGCTCCTGGCAGCCGCGATCTCGGGCGATTCGACGCTCACCATTCAGGGCGGAGCGGCGACCACCGAGGACCAGATCAAGTACAGCTGGAACTACGCCATGTTGCTTGCGAACGGGCCGACACCCGAGTCACTGGTGCCGGCGCCGATCCACCGAGGTATGCGCGAAGGCAAGCTCGTGCGCTTCGAAGAGATCACCCGTTGCCCGCTCGAAGTCCAGGACTCATTGCTCTCGCTGCTCAGCGACAAGGTCATGGCGATCCCCGAGCTGCCGGGCAACGAAGGCATGGTGTTTGCTCGACCTGGCTTCAACGTGATCGCGACGGCGAACACTCGTGACCGTGGTGTCAATGAGATGAGTGCTGCGCTCAAGCGGCGCCTGAACTTCGAAACCGTGTTCCCGATCGCGGACTTCGAGACGGAACTCGAACTGGTTCGGACCGAAGCCGAACGGCTACTCGCCGCGTCGGGTGTGCCTGACGCCCCCGACCGAGATCTGCTCGAGGTCCTGGTCACGACGTTTCGTGAGCTCCGCAATGGACAGACCTCGACCGGCCATGCGCTCGAACCGTTGTCGACCGTCATGTCGACGGCCGAGGCCGTGTCGGTCGCACACGCCGTCGGGCTCCGAGCGCATTTCTTGCGCGGCGGCAAGGCGAACGCCGGCGACATCGTCGGCACGCTTGCCGGCACCGCGGCCAAGGACAATCCCGAAGACCTCGCCCGCATTCGCGCCTATCTCGAACAAGAGGTCCCTCGCAAACAGGGGCCTGCGTGGAAGGCCATGCACGACGCTCGCGACGACCTGCCCGGCTGAGTCGGCAGCGGGCGAACAATGACGGTCCACTACGTCGGGGTGCGACACCACAGTCCTGCCTGCGCGCGCGTGGTCGCCCACGCGATCCGTGAGCGCCGACCGGCATGGGTTTTGATCGAGGGTCCGGTTGATCTGAATCCGCGCCTCGATGAGCTTCGCCTCGACCACCAGCTGCCGATCGCGATCTACAGCTATCTGCACGGCGAAGGAGTCCATCACAGCTCGTGGACGCCGCTGTGTGAGTACTCCCCCGAGTGGCAAGCCATCCAGGTGGGTGACGAGGTCGGCGCCGAGGTTCGCTTCATCGATCTGCCTGCGTGGCATCGATCCTTCGGCGACTACTCGAACCGCTATCGCGACGGCGCTGATCGTTACGCGGAGGCCATCGCCAAGCTCTGCGTCGAGCTGCGTGTCGATGGTCTCGACTCGCTGTGGGACCACCTCTTCGAACGCGACGAGCCCATCGAGCTCGTCGCCGAACGCTTGGCTACCTACTTCGACGAACTCCGCGATCCGGAAGAGCCGGTCGCTGGCGGCGAAGATGAGCGTGAGCAGTACATGGCCCAGTGCATCGCTGCCGCGGCTGCCGACGGAAGCGACGTCGTCGTCGTAACCGGCGGCTTCCACACCACCGCGATTCGCGAGCTTGCCACGACGGCGCCAACCGAATGGCCAGCGGTGCCCGAGCCCGACGGCGCGACCCGGTTCGAGAGTTACCTGGTGCCGTTCGGCTTTCGGCGTCTCGATGCGTTCACCGGCTACCAGTCGGGCATGCCGTCGCCCGAGTGGTATCAGCAAGTCTGGGAGTCCAGCCCGACCGAGGCTCCCGGGCTGATGCTGCGCCGAGTCATCGAAGAGCTGCGCGCCGCGAACGTTCCCGTCTCGGCGGCGGACCTCATTGCGGTTCAGACGATGACCGACGGCCTCGCTCGGCTTCGCGGCCACGCCACGCCGACCCGATCCGATCTGCTTGACGGGCTGGCGTCGGCGTTGCTCAAAGACGCCCAGCACGTGCCGTTCCCCTGGACTCGCCGAGGGCCGATCCAGGCGGGCACTGATCCTGCCGTCGTCGTCATGGCGAAGACCCTGAGCGGGTCCCGGACCGGGCGGCTCGCACCAGATACCCCGCTTCCTCCGTTGGTCGCCGATGTTGAACAGCAGCTCGCTGAGCCGCGGCTAGCGCAGGCATTCGAAGACAACTCGTCGGTGGATCTGCGCTTGACGACCGAAGGTGACTTGGTGACGAGCCGGGTGCTGCATCGATTGCGAGTGCTGTCCATACCGGGCTTTGCCCGAACGGCCGGGACCGATGCTTCAAGAGTCGTCGAACTCGACGAGACCTGGATCCTGTCGCGGCCAGACAACCAACTGCCGGCTCTGATCGAAGCAGCTGCCTATGGCGCAACGCTCGAACGGGCCGCGGCCAGCAAGGTCGCCGAAGAACTCCACGAGATCGGAACCAACACGGCAGCGCTGGCCACCGTGCTCGCCAAGGCGGTCCTCATCGGCGTCGCGAGCCTCACCGACGACGTCCTCGATGCCGCCCGAGAGGCGATCCAAGCTGCGACGCATCTCGGCGAGCTCGGCAACCTGCTGGCAACCGCGGTCTCGCTGCACCGACATGACACGGTGCTCGAAACGGCAGGCAACGAAACGCTGTCCGGAATCATCCACGCAGCTTGGACACGCATGCTGTGGCTGCTCGAAGTCACCACCGGTTCGACCGACCCGGCTGGCATCACCGATGCGATTCGAGCGCTCGCCGCCGCAGCCCAGTCCGGCGTGACACCGCCGCTACCCGTCAGCGACGCCACCGGAACGATGCGCCGCCTACTCGTGCGCCGCGACCTTTCGCCCGAACTGCACGGTGCCGCAGTCGGCTGGCTCTGGGCGGTGGCCGCCACCGGCATCTCCCCAGAACAGGCTCGAGCCGAAGCCGCGGCCGCCCTCGCCGCCGCGAACCGCCCCGACCTCATCGGCGACTGGCTGAGCGGACTGTTTGCCCTGGCCCGCGACGAGGTCGTCGCCGACGACCTTGCTTCAGTAGACGGGGCTGACACCAGCGACTCCGATGCGAGCCCGTCGATCCTCCAACTCATCGATGCGACCGTCGCTTCGATGGACGCCGACCAGTACCTGGTTGCCCTGCCCTCGCTACGTATGGCATTCAGCTGGTTCCCACCGACCGAACGTGAGCAGATCGGCGAACGCATCTTGCGCCGCCGCGGCATCAAGACACTCGGTCGAGCGATACCGAGACTCAGCGCCGATCCGATGGCGGTCGCTTCGGGCGCAGCCCTCGACGAACACGTGACGCAGGTACTCGCCCGCTTCCATCTGGGTCGACCTGCGGGGAGCCCCGAATGAGCCTGACCCCAGCCCAGCGATGGCGGCTCATTCTCGGCAACCCGGCCGACGAGAGCGAACAACTCACCGGCGATGCGCTCGCCATGGACCAGGCACTGTCGTGGCTATACGACCGCGACGAAGGCGACGGCAACGGACCGGCCGGACTGGGCTCGGGTGGAGGTTCCGGTGGTTCCGTCGGGCCCGGCCAGAACCGAAGTCGGCGAAGCCTCCGAGGACCCGGCGGCACCAGCAGCGCTGGGCTCGCCACAGTCGATTGGCTCAACGACATTGGCCGCCTGTTCCCCAAGGAGACCATCGAGCGTCTCGAGAAGGACGCCATCGAGCGCTACCAGATCGACGATGTGCTCACCGACGCCGAAGTGCTCGAACGCATGGAGCCGAGCACGTCGCTACTCAAGGCCGTGCTCAAGACGAAGCACCTGATGGACCCCGAGGTGCTTGCGGCGGCTCGGCGTGTCGTCGAGCGGGTGGTGCAGGACCTCGTCGACAAGCTCAAGCCTGAGATCCGCCAGTCGTTCTCTGGCACCCGTTCCCGCACGCCGACCCGCGTGTATCGCCAGGCCCGGAACTTCGACTTCAAGACGACCGTTCGCCGCAACCTGCAGCACTGGAATCAGGACGAGCAACGGCTCTATATCGACGAAGCTCATTTCCACGCCCGCAATCGCCGCCACCTCGACACGTGGCAGGTCATCTTGGTCGTGGACCAGAGCGGCTCGATGGCAGGGTCGGTCATCCACTCTGCGGTGACGGCATCGATCCTGTGGAGCTTGCCGGGCGTGCGAGCCCACCTCGTCGCGTTCGACACTCGGGTCGTCGACCTAACCAGCGACGTGACCGATCCGGTTGAGCTGCTGATGAAGGTGCAGCTCGGCGGCGGAACCGACATCGCCGCGGCGGTCGACTATGCGAGCCGGCTGATTGATAATCCACGCAAGACGATCTTCGTGCTGGTGACCGACTTCTACGAAGGCGGTTCGCCGGCCGCGTTGGTGCGGCTTGTCGGACAGATGGCCGACCAGGGCACCAAGGTGCTTGGACTGGCCGCGCTCGACATCGACGCCGAGCCGTTCTACAACCGAGATATCGCCGAGCAGTGCGCAGCCGCGGGTGCGCACATCGGAGCGATGACGCCCGGCGAGTTGGCTGCGTTCGTGGCGGAGACGATCGGATGAGCGTGCGTACAGATCTTCTCGCGCTCGATCAACAGGCGCTCGAAGATCTCGGCAATCGCGGCCTATTCAAGCGCGCGACCCGCGACGTCGATGGTGGCGACGGCCAGACGATCACGACCGCCGACGACGGCACCGTGACCGCAACCGCAGGCGACGTCACCACCGTGCTCGCCCCTGGCGTCGGACTAGCGGACACGAACTGTTCCTGCGGTGCGCCCGGCATGTGTCGGCACCGGATCGCGGCCGTCCTCGGCTATCAAGCCGATCAGGCTTCCGGCGGCGATGACAACGGCGAGGCTGGCTCTGAGCCCCTCGTCGTTTGGTCGCCGGGTGACTTCACCGATGACGACCTTGTGGCACGGTTCTCCAAGACGACGATCAGTGCTGCGCGTCGTCGGCTGCGGCGCGGCACCGTGGCGACGATCACCCGGCCCACTGACCAAGATCGGGTTCCAACCGTCGAGCTCGAATCGTGCACCGTGCGGTTCCTGGTTCCCCATGACCTCAACTACACGTCGACGTCGGCCCGGGCCGGAACCGATGACGAGTTCATCGTGCTGGCCGTGTGGGCGTTCCGTCAGGCCGACGAAGCTGGGCTGACCGACGACACGGCCACCTTCGATGTTGGTGACGGCGACGGGGCTGAGGGTGTCCCGGCTTCGCTCGACCGAGCACTCGCCTTCGCGGACACGGTGCTCCTCGAAGGCGCCACGAACCTCGCCGACCACTTGCTCGTCAGCGAACCGATTCAGCAAGTGCTCGAGACCGACGGTCTGCGGTGGCCCCTCGAAGCATTCACCGACCTGCAAGGACAGCTCGACGACTACGCCGAGCGCGGCGCCCTCTACTCCCCCGCCACGAACGCTGATCTGCTCGCCGAGCTATACGCTCGAGCCCGCGGCACAGCTGCGACCGATGAGATTCCCCGCAGTCGCGTGCTTGGCAGCAACGTGGCTGCCGAGGCCTCGTTGCGGCACGTGCGTCTCGACGGGCTCGGCTGCCGCATTACCGGCACGCCCGAGGATCGTCTGGTGAGCGTGTACTTCGCGCATGCGGATTCGGCGGCCATCTATGTGCTGCGGCGCCGAGTGACCTTCGACGAGAACAACGCTCCCGACCATCGTCGCTTCCTCGAACGAGTGTTGACCGCACGGGCCACGGTCCGCTCCCTCGCCCACGGCAACCTCGTGACCAGCTCCGCCGTACGGCGAGCCAACCGCGAGTTCCGGGTCGCGAAGAGCGGCGTGAGCCAGAGCTCGGTGGTGCCATCAGCCGGTGCGTGGGAGAAGCTGCCGACCCCACTGCGGGTCGATGACTACGACGTGGTGGCCACATCGCTACGAGCCCGTGCCCCACGTCTTGTGCGAGCTCGCATCCTTGCTGAGTCGCTGCACGCCGTAAGAGTGGCCGAGGTGCTCGACGTGGGCTGGCGGCCGGGCACGCAGACACTCGGCGCGATCGTCGCCGACGAACACGAGAACGTCGCCCGCATCGAGCTTCGCTACGACGGGGTGGCCCCGGGTGCCGTCGATGCGCTCGGGGCTGCGCTCACCGATCCGAACCTGCGGTTCGTGTCCGGCTTCGTCCGCCTCGTCGACGAGATGCTCGTCATCGACCCGATCGGCGTCGCCACCGACCGCCTGATTGCCCTCGACGCAGTAGACCCCGCACAGGCCGAGATCCAGGGCCTCCCCGTGGGGCGTATGCCGACCGCCGGAGGCGCCCACGGCGAAGCGATCCGCACTGCACTCGACACGCTGGCCGACGTCGCCCACCAAGGGCTTCGCCACCTGCCGACGGCGTACGAACGCCGAGCCGAGGCATCGTCCAAGGCGCTACGCGCCGCGGGTCTCATTGGATCAGCCGAACAGCTCGACGACTTCATCTCCGCGCTCGGCCAGTTCCGTTCCGAGGGCGACCCGACCGAAGCGACCCACGCCTGGGTCGATACCCGCATCCGACTACTCGTGGCCGCCGAAGCCGCGGGCGCTGCCTAAGGATCTCTCGGAGAGGGACGCATCGCAAGCCCGCCTAAGAGTCGCAAACTGGCGCCGACTAGGTTGGCGACATGTGGGGAGCTGAGCTCGAACGTCTGCGATCGCTTTCGGGCGTCAAGTGGACACATGACCCGCCCGATGTGATTCCGGCATGGGTCGCGGACATGGACTTCGAGACCGCGCCAGTGGTCAAGCAAGCCATGCAGGCGCTCATTGCGCGAGGCGACACGGGCTACAACTCGCATGCCAAGAACCAGCTGGTCGAGGCATGGCAAGACTGGCAGTTCGATTCGTTCGGCTGGAAGCCGCCCGCTGACGAGTGTCACGTGGTCACGGCGACGCTGAACGCCCTCTCGATGGTGCTCGAGTTCATGACCGAGCCGGGCGATGGCGTCGTGTTCTTCACGCCGATCTACCACCCGTTCCGAGCCATCACGGTTGACAGCGGTCGACGAGACATCAGCGTTCCGCTCGACGGGCCTGGGTACCGGCTCAACGCCGAGCGGTTCGAGGCGTCGCTCGATGACACCAGCAAGCTCGTGCTCTTCTGCAATCCGCACAACCCGCTCGGCCGCATCTTCGATCACGACGAGCTGACCGCGTTCGTCGAGGTGTGCGTGCGCCGCGACCTCATCGTGATCAGCGACGAGATCTGGTGCGACCTCACCCACCAGCCGGGGCACATCCCGTTGTGGCACACCTTCCCCGAGATTCGCGAACGGTGCGTCACGCTCGGGGCAACAAGCAAGTCGTTCAACCTCGCCGGTATGAAGACGGCGCTCGTCCATCTCGGTGACCCGAGGGTTCGCGCCAGGTTTGACGCGCTGCCACCCCACTTCATCGGCGGACCTTCGTCGGTCGGAGCGGAAGCGAGCCTGGCCGCCTGGCGACACGGCCGCGAATGGCTCGACAAGGTGATCGTCCAGTTGACGGCCAATCGCGACCAGCTCATGCAGCGAGTCGCCGACGATCTGCCCGGCGTCACCATGCATGCGCCCGAGGCGACCTATCTCGCCTGGCTCGACTTCACTGACACAGCAATCGCCGCCGACCCCGCGACACCGCTACTCGAACGAGGTCGCCTCGCGCTCCATGGCGGCGCCAAGTTCTGCCCCACCGCCGCGGCCAACGCCCGCATCAACTTCGCAACCAGCCCCGCGATCATCGACGAGATCGTCGCCCGGATCGCCCACACCCTCGCCACTGCCTAACTCAGGAGTTCGCATGACTGAACAGACCGTTTCGATTCGTCCGTCCGACGACGCCATCGACTGGCCCGCGACGCTGGCTCGTCTCAACGCGCTGCTCAAGATCCGAACCACGCCCATCGGCATGAAGATGTTCGGCACCGAAGAAGAGATGGCCGCCGTGCCGAAGATTCGGCGGCCAAAGGACATCCACACGGCGGATCAGATCGTGTCGATGGCGAGCCGACTGAACTGGACGGTCGGCATCACGGGTGCCGATCTGGTTGGCACGCAATGCCAAGCCGTGCTGGGCCTCGGCGGTCAAGACGACACGTGGTACTCCGGCCAGCACATGGCCGGCGTCTGGTTCGAGACCCAAGAAGACGCCGCCGTCCACCAGTCGGCAATGCATGTCGTGCCCGTTGGCCAGTACCAGGCCATGGCGGTGTCGCCGCTCTCGACAGGGCGTCTCGCACCCCCAGACATCTGCATGATCTACGCAACTCCCGGCCAGATGATCATCTTGATCAATGGCCTGCAGTGGAGTGGCTACAAGAACTTCGAGTGGGGCTGCGTCGGTGAATCTGCGTGCGCGGACTCGTGGGGCCGAGCACTATCGACCGGCGAGCCGAGCCTGTCGATTCCGTGTTACGCCGAGCGTCGCTACGGCGGTGTGCAAGACGACGAGATGCTCATGGCCCTGAGCCCCGGCCACCTCGTGCAGGCGATCGACGGCATGGAAGCTCTAAGCCGCAACGGCTTCCGTTATCCGATTCCGCCCTACGGCATCCAGAGCGATGCCCGGGCCGGTCTGGGAGTCAGCTACAGCTAGAGCGGCACCTCGCTCGAAAACGACGAAAGCCCGTCGCCGGAGCGACGGGCCATTCGGTCGAGCGGAGGCTCAGGCTTGCTCTTTGAGGAAGCCCTTGTCCATGCCGATCTTGATGCCAGCTGCAGCCAGGATCACCGTCAAGACGAAGGTGATGGGCAGCCAGAACCACGAGAAGACGAAGAACCCGACGAGGGCGGCGAGAACACCGACACCAACCGTCTGAACGGGGCTGAGGTTCTGTGCGCCTGGCAGGGCGAGACGTCCGGCGTAGCCAATAATGGCGCCGAGAATGAGATTTCCGATAAGTGCAGCAATCATGTTGCGTGG
>CALDGN010000098.1 GCA_937942965.1 uncultured Acidimicrobiales bacterium
CTCATCGTCAACCAGTTCCTGCCCCAATTCGTTGGTCAAACCATGACGAATGATGTCCTCGTCAACGGCCGGCGCGCGTACACGTCGAATCGGGCTCGTATCCCGGTCGAGTTCCAAACGTCGGCGTACCGATTCGGGCACTCGATGATCCGCCCGTCGTACCGAGCGAACATGGCCGGCGACAACGGTGAGCCCTTCTTCGGCATGGTCTTTGACCCGTCGCAGTTCGGCAGCGCCGACCCCGATGACATGGCGGGTGGCCGACGGGCGCCGCGTCGCTTTATCGGCTGGCAAACGTTCTTCGACTTCGGCGACGGCGAAGTCAAACCAAACAAGCGCCTCGACACGCAGATCTCGACGCCCCTCTTCCAACTTCCGATGGGGACGATCGAGACGTCTCGCGGCGAGCCGATTGGCCCGACTTCGTTGGCGACGCGGAACCTGCTCCGCCACATCACGTGGGAGATCCCCTCGGGGGAGCGGGTGGCGGCAGCGATGAACGCCGATCGGCTCGCCGCAGGCGACCTCGCAGACATTGCGGGCGTTGCCCCATTGCTCGAAGGACGAACGCCGCTGTGGCTCTATGTCCTTCGTGAGGCCGATCTGGTCGCCGACGGAAATCACCTCGGTCCCGTTGGCGGCCGGATCGTTGCCGAAGTCTTCATCGGGTTGCTGCAGATGGATCCGACGTCGTACTTCAGCAATCCAGGCTGGCGGCCGACCTTGCCGTCGGTCGCTGGCTCCGGCGACTTCCGGATGGTTGACCTGTTGACCATCGCTGGCGTCGATCCGACCAGCCGAGGTCAGTAACCCCGGAACCTCAAGCTCTCAGCCCGGCGATCCCGCCCTTCCAACCCGGGCATGGGAAGTCCAGGCGCATCCGGTCATACGAAGCCGCATGACCGGATGCGCTTCGGCACTGCTCGGGCGAGTCATCAAGTTGGCATCTGCCCTTGCCGCTTCTTTGCCACTTCGTTGCGACAGTTCTCGACACGATCCAAGAGGATGAAGTTCGAGCTCCAGGCCTGCTTCCCCGGCCGGGCCTGGCGCTTCGCTACTCTGCGATCGACCGAGGACGGCAATGAACACTGGCACTGGCACCACACCTGCAGCGACGATCTTGATCGCCGAGGACGACGACGAGATCCGCACCGCGCTTGAACGGATCCTGCGCTACGAGGGCTACGAACCGATCACCGTCAACGATGGCGCAGCCGCACTCGAAGGCATCAGCGAACTCGATCCTGACCTGGTGATCCTCGACGTGATGATGCCGTTCGTTGACGGTCTGACGGTCTGTCGGCGGTTGCGTGAGCGCAACGATCGGCGTCCGGTCCTCATGCTGACGGCTCGCCACGAAATCTCTGACCGGGTGGCCGGTCTCGATGCCGGGGCCGATGACTATCTGCCCAAGCCGTTCGATCTCGAGGAACTTCTCGCTCGTATTCGGGCGCTCCTACGCCGAGTTCGCAGCGACGAGTCCGAGACGCTGCATATCGGCAACCTCATGCTCGACCCTCGCCGTCACGAGGTCACGCTCGACGGTCAGCTGATCGACCTGACCCGCACCGAGTTCCAGATCCTGCAACTGCTCATGCTGAACCAGGGCATCGTGCTCGAGCGCGGCGTCATGTACGAGCGCATCTGGGGCTACGACTTCGATGGCTCGTCTCGCTCGCTCGATGTGCACATCGGCTACCTGCGTCGCAAGCTCGAAGTCACCGGCGCCGCCCGCATGATCGAGACCGTGCGCGGCGTCGGCTTCGTTCTGCGCGTCGAATAGGTATCGGCATGCGGCTTGGGTTCAGTGCGCGACTCGCGATCCTGTTCGCGGTACTTGTCGCGCTGACGGCGCTGCTCACTGGCGGGTTCGCTTCGGCCTCGACCGATCGGCGGATCAAAGACAACGTCGACCAATTCTTGCGCGAGCGGGCCCTCGACATCGCCGAGGGCCGTCGTCGACCTCAACGCCCTCGCCCCGACGACCGGAACCGTGGCAACGACCAGGACAACGACTTGCTTGTTGGCGACAGCGATTCGGTCGACGGCGATTCGGTCGAGCGTGCCGTCGAGGCCGACGCGGTCGTGCAAGTGCTCGACAGCAAAGGCGTCGTGATCGCTCGGACCGGCATCGCGCTTCCGGTCTCTGAGGCCGACATCAGCATGGCGAGTGACCGAGCGCCGGTGTTGTTGCGAACCGAGACGATCAACGGCGAGCAGTTCCGCATGGCGACGATGACCTTCGCCGCTGGTGACGGCGCGGTGCAGGTTGCCCAGAGCCTCGAATCGACAAATCTGGTCTTGGGTGAGATTCGCAGTCAGGTCATCTTTGCCAGCGTCGCGTTGTCGGCGCTCGCTGGCTTGATCGGTTGGGCAGTCGCGAGTGGCACGACCCGTCCGCTCCGACGCTTGACCCGATCGATCGAAGAAGTTCGCGAAACCCAAGATCTGACGCGGCCCGTCGCCCTCGACCGCACCGATGAACTCGGTCGCCTCAGCACGTCGTTCGATGAGCTGCTGCAGACGCTCGCTGCGAGCCGCGATCAGCAGCAGCAGCTCGTGCAAGACGCGGCCCACGAGCTGCGCACGCCACTGACCAGTGTCCGAGCCAACATCGACTTCTTGCAGCGGGCACCGAACCTCGACGAAGAGACTCGGACCATCACCCTGACGAGTATCCGCTCGGAGCTCGGCGAGCTCTCTGACCTCTTGGGCGAGGTCGTCGAGCTCGCCACCGAATCTGACGATCCGGCGACCTTTGAGAGGATCGACCTCGTGACCGCAGCCGAGGCGGCGCTCGCTCAGTTCGAGATTCGAAGCGCCCGCCCCGTCGAACGAGACATGAGTTCTTCGTTTGTGATGGGCAACCACGCGGCACTCACACGAGCGATCGGGAACCTGATCGGCAACGCCGACAAGTACACCCCAGACGCGGCCGCTCCGATCCGAGTGCAGGTCGAAGGCGGGCGAGTCATGGTCGCCGATCGAGGCCCGGGCATTCCGGCCGAGGACCGAGCCAATGTCTTTGAGCGGTTCTGGCGGGCCGACGAAGCACGTTCTGCCTCTGGGTCCGGTCTCGGTCTCGCCATCGTGAAGAAGGCCGTCGACGACCATCGAGGCACCGTGTTTGTCCACGAACGCCTTGGCGGCGGCGCCGAGATCGGCTTCCAGCTTCCGACCAGCTGACGGCTCAGGAACCCGACGGCCAGCGAGTCGATGTGGCACCATGCGGCCATGACGACTGCAGCGTTCATCGGACTCGGAAACATGGGCTACCCGATGGCAGGCCATCTGGTATCTGCCGGCCACGAGGTTCGGGTTTTCAACCGGACTCACGCCAAGGCTGAACGGTGGGCCGGCGAACATGCCGGCACCGCCTGTGAGACGCCTGCCGAAGCTGCATCGGGCGCTCAGTTCGTTGCCGTCTGCGTCGGCGGTGACGACGATGTCCGGGCCGTCTGTTACGGCGACGATGGCGCCCTGGCCACGATGCCCGAGGGATCGGTGCTGGTCGACCACACCACCGCCTCGGCCGAACTCGCCCGAGAGTTGGGCGCTGCATGTGCTGAGCGAGGCATCGGTTTCGTCGACGCTCCAATCAGTGGCGGCCAAGCGGGAGCCGAGAACGGCACGCTCAGCGTCATGTGTGGCGGCGACCAGGGCCATTTCGATTCGGCTATGGCCTGCATCGATGCGTACTCGTCGGCGGTCACGCTCGTCGGCCCCGTCGGCAGCGGTCAGCTCACCAAGATGTGCAACCAGATCTTGTGCGCCGGAGCCATCCAAGGCGCCGCCGAGGCCATCGCATTCGGCCAGAAGGCTGGACTCGACATGGAGCTCGTCCTCCAAGCCGTGACCAAGGGTGCCGCTGGCTCTTGGTACCTCAGCAACCGAGGCGAGATGATGGCCTCGAACGACTTCCCCGATGACTTCGGCTTCGCCGTCGACTGGATGGCGAAGGACCTGGGACTCGTGCAACAAGAGGGCAGCGCGATGGGCGCGAACACGCCACTGACGGCCATGGTCCACGACTACCTGGGCCAGACCCAGCAGGCGGGCGACAATCGCCTCGACGCCACCTCGATCGTTCGCCGCTACCGCGAGCAAAACGGCCTGGAGTAGAGAAGGTCCGCAGGTCACGCGGCCTCGTCATCGGAAGACTCCGGCTTCGATGGTTGCCTCGTCGGCTGCCGGTGCTCGCTGTCATTCCTCGCTGCGCCATTTTCGGGTTGGGTATCCACGACCGTGAGCGGCGGTTCGCCTCTGCGCGGACGCTCCGGTCTCTGAGGGCGTTTCGGCGCAATCTCGTTGGCCGTCGCTGGTCGGGCGGACCAGGTGCGGTTCGGTCCTCGCACGATGGTGAGTTCGGCGACGTGGGTGTCGTGGTGACATGTCGAGCAGGTGAGCGCGAGGTCGTCGATGTTGGTTTCGCCTTTGGCGGGTGAGTTCCACGGTGTCAGGTGATGAACCTCGCAGCGGAGCCAGTGGGCGCCGCAGAGGACACAGCCTTTGTCTCGTGCGGCGAGTGCGATGAATTGGGTGAGCGTTGCTCTGCGTTTCAGGCGCCCAAACCACAGGCTCTTGCGGTCGATGTCGTGGATGTTGATGAAGATGTTGGCTCGGCCGAGGATCTCTGCCGCGACCGAGTCAGGGATCGGTCCGACGCCGACCATCTCCGCCGCCGCATCGGGGTTGGTGGCGTCGATGTTGAGCACGACTGCCGGCTTGCCGGTTGCCTGAGCCGCGGCGGTGGTGCCGAGGAGGATGTCTTGCGCAGCATCGAAGAACCGCTGCTCCCTCGTGCGCCGATGTTCGCCTGGCTTGAGACCGCGCCCGCCGTCGGCTTCCCAGAGCTGCCGCTCACGCAGCTCGATCCGCGCCCGCAGTTCTTCGATGCCGGAAGTAGTGCCTTCGAGCTTCAACACGTCGGTGCCGCGATGCGGATCCGTGTAGGTGCTCATCCGTCGTAACCGATGTTGACGGTCGTGCTTGTTCTGGGTCTTGTCTTTGTCGGCTCGTTGTTGGAGCCAGTCGGATGCGATACGGCGGCCGGCATCAACGCCAACCTCGGCAACTGCGTCGATCAAACCCTGATCACATGCCGCTGCGCCATCAGACTTCGAGGCCGCATCGGCGATCGTGTCGGCTTGCTCGGATGACAAGCGGCCCGAGTCCATGTCGTCAGCCAGGCGTGGGTTCTTCTTAACCGCAGCCGCCCGCCGTGCGGCGCGACGTGCAGCGGCTTGAGACCGAGCCCCACCCGCTGCTGCCCGGCGCCGCGTCGGCCGCTCATCTTCGTCAGGCGCCATCTCGGCCGCGAGGCGTTTCGCTTCGAACGCATCAACCTTTGCCCGCACACCGGCACAGAACGACTGCACTTCGCCCAATGGCGCGTGATC
>CALDGN010000099.1 GCA_937942965.1 uncultured Acidimicrobiales bacterium
GTCCTCGGCGTGGATCTTCGAGTGCGAGAGCCGAACCGCAATGTCTTCAAGCGGCCAGCCTTTGCGATCGGCGTACATGCGGACCGTCATGCTCGTGCACGTGCCGAGCGCAGCGAGCAAGAAGTCATAGGGAGCAGGACCGGTGTCGTCGCCGATGCCGAGGGGCTCGTCGGCGAGCATGGCGTGACGCTCGGCGACGCGAACGACCTGGGCGAACGTGCCCGTGCCGCGCTCGGCGACGACGACCTCGCCCTCGGCTGCGGGCACGAGCACATCGTCGCTCGGCTCGGGCCGAGCCGGAAGCAGCGGGTCGACCCAGGCAGCAAGTACTTCGGCGGCATGGTCGGCATGCTTGGGGTCGCTCAAGAGATGGTCGGCCCCGTCGAGCGCAACGAAGCTCTTCGGGTGAGCCGTTGCCGCGAACAACAGGTCAGCATTGTCGATGCCGACGATCGTGTCGGTCGGCGAGTGCATGATCAGCGTCGGGATGGTCAGATCTCGCAGCACTGGATTCAGTTCGGCGGCGGCCACGTCGTCGATGAACTGCTTCGAGATGGTGAACGGCCGGCCGGCGATCGACACGGTTGCGTGGCCGTCAGCTTCGATCTGGTCGATCGACGAGTCGAAGAGATGGGTGACGTGCGATGGGTCGGCGGGCGCTCCGATCGTGGCAACAGCCTTGACCTCGGGAATCCGAGGAGCCGCGGCGAGCACGGCGGCTCCGCCGAAGCTGTGGCCGACAAGCAAGCTCGGGGCAACAAAGGTCTGGCGCAGCCAGTCCGCGGCGGCGACAAGGTCACCGACGTTGGTGCTGAAGTTCGTGTCGGCGAAGTCACCTTCAGAGCGGCCGAGCCCGGTGAAATCGAATCGAGCGACGGCGATGCCTCGGTCGGTCAGACGGGCGGTCAGGCGACGAATCGACCGCAGGTCCTTGCCGCACGAGAAGCAGTGAGCGAAGAGCGCAACGGCGCGGGGAGTGCCGAGCGGCAGGTCGAGTTCGGCGGACAGCGTTTGGCCATCAGCGCCCTGGAAGGTGGCAGCCTCAGTTCTCATGCAACAAGGAACCCGGCCACCTTGCTCAGCCTTCCCGAGGTTCCGGTGACGGCCGACACGTGTTCCGCAACAGAAGCGGAAGCCACGCCGACCGAGCGGGGTTGTCTACAGAACGCTGCCCAACGCGCCAGGATGGAAGACCGATGGATGACGTCAAACCGACACCGATCGTTTCGACCGCGCTGCGCGGACGCGGTCTGCTCGCCGACCCTGGACTGAACAAGGGCACTGCGTTCACCGACGAGGAACGAACGTCGCTCGGACTCGTCGGCCTGCTACCCGACAGTGTCGAGTCAATCGACGAGCAGCTCGCTCGTACGCGCAACGAGTTCGATCGGATGCACGACGACCTCGAGCGCCACATCTACTTACGGGCTCTGCAGGACCACAACGAGACGCTGTTCTACGCGTTCCTCCGGGCCAACCTTCGCGACACGATGCCGATCGTCTACACACCGACGGTCGGCATGGCGACGCAGCAGTTCAGTCGGATCTATCGGCGCTCCCAGGGCCTCTTCCTCTCGTATCGCAACCGTGACTCGATGGCCGAACAACTCGCGAACGTCGACCACCCGGTCGATGTCGTGGTCGTCACCGACGGCGAGCGGATCCTTGGCCTCGGAGATCAGGGGGTCGGCGGTATCGGCATTCCCAACGGCAAGCTCGCGCTCTACTCGGCCTTTGGCGGCATCGACCCGACTCGCACGTTGCCGATCGTGCTCGACGTCGGCACGAACAACGAAGAACGCCTCGCGGACCCTGAGTACCTGGGTTGGCGCAACGAACGAATCAGCGGAGACGAGTACGACTCCTTCATCGACCAGTTCGTCACCGAGCTCGGCAACCGCTTCCCGAGCGTCTTGTTGCAATGGGAAGACTTCGCCTCGCACAACGCGGCTCGACTCGTCGACGCATATCGCGATCGCATCCTGAGCTTCAACGACGACATCGAAGGAACGGCAGCCGTCGCGCTCGCCGCTATCTGGTCCGCGATCTCCGGCACCGACCGACAGCTCGCCGATCAACAGTTCTGCATCGTTGGTGCGGGCTCGGCTGGCACCGGGATCGCCGACATGCTGGTCGAAGCATTGCGAGCCGAAGGGGTCGAGGAACCACTCGAACGACTCTGGCTCTTGGATCGACATGGCCTGCTTCACGATGGCCGTGATGACCTCGAGCCGTACCAGGCCCCACTCGCCCACCCTCGATCGCACATCGGTGACTGGCCCGACGGCCAGCTAGCGATCGACGAGGTCATTCGGCGCAGCGGAGCGACCGTCCTCATCGGTGTGTCCGGCCAACCAGGCCTGTTTCCCGAACCGGTGATCACCGCACTGCTGGACAACACGGACCGGCCCGTCGTGATGCCGCTGTCGAATCCGACCAGCCGGATCGAAGCCACGCCAGCTGACATCATCCGCTGGACCGACGGCGGTGCGCTCGTTGCGACGGGCAGCCCGTTCGAGCCCGTCGAGCACGACGGCGTGGTCCATCACATTTCGCAAGCGAACAACGTTTATGTGTTCCCGGGTCTCGGACTCGGCGCAGTCGCCGTCGGCGCGACGACCGTGACGCCTCGGATGCTGATGACCGCTGCCAAAGCGGTCTATGCGGTCGAGGACGGCGGCGTTGCCGATGGGGTGCTTCCGCCTCTCGAATCGGTGCCCGAGGTCAGCATCCGGATCGCGCAGGCGGTCGCTCGCCAAGCGCGGGACGACGGACTGACCGAACCGATGACCGACGGCGAAATCGACGCAGCGATCGACGAGCGGATGTGGCGCCCGATCTACCCCACGGTTACGCCGGGCTAGATGCCTCGACATTGACGGCGTTCACGAGGTCCATCAGCCGGGCCAGCTCATCCAAGCGAGCCGAATGGTCATCGCCACCCATTCCCACTCGGATCGTGGAGATACCAGCATCTCGATGAAGGCGAAGACGCTCGGTGATCTCGGCATCGCCACCGAGCAGATTGGTTCCGAGACCGATCTCGATCGGCACTGCCGCCGCAGCCGCATCGCGGTCGCCCGACTGCCACAGCCGCTGCACTTCTTCCACCGCGTCGCCGAACCCCTGACGTTCGAACGCACGGTTATAGAAGTTTGTCGATGACGAACCCATCGCCCCGATCGTGAAGGCGTAGCCATCGGCGTGACGTCGACCAGCTGCTTCAGGGTCCTCGGAAAACTCGAGCGTTGCCGCGACGGTGAGCTCGACGTCGGCGAGCGAGCGTCC